>NZ_CBDNNH010000003.1:0-219292 GCF_965318445.1 Anaerosinus sp.
TTATCATCAAAATTATAAAAGGAGAAAATGAGAACATGAGTGATAAAATAAGAACTGCAGTAGTTCATCTTTGTATTTTATGCGTTGGAGTTTTTCTAGGATTCTATGTAGGTACACAATATTATCCGCGCATCGATACAAAAACAGAAGTACATACTGTAGAAATTGAAAAGCCTATTTATATAGAAGGAAAAATCACGGGTGAAACAGAAACGCAGATTGCATATGTACCGAAAGAAACCATCATTGAACGATATATCGATGCGGAAACAGGCAAAGAAGTTACGAAAGAATCGCTTGAAAAAACCGATCTCGATGCAACGATCGGAAAAACGGAGTTCAATGTGAAGTTAAACGGAAAAGATGTACAATTCAGCAAATCCGATGATGAGCAATTTCTGTTTGATAAAAATAAAGTTGCATTAAATCAAACCAGCACAATTACATTTGATGCCACCGTGACGCCCCAAATAGTTGATAAAACAAAGCGCTGGGCAATTGGAATTGGATATGGTACAAACGGAACTGCGTATTTGATTGATTTTCCAATCTGGAAGAATGATTATATTGGTGGATGGGCGTATAAAGATAGTGATGTTGAAACAGCAGGAGTAAAAATTAACTTCTAGGATGTGTTTTAGGTGAATGATAATAAAATATTAAAAGAAATTGCTATAAAGTTAGAATGGCGTAGAGTGGAACAGCGCTGTGATTTTACAACAGGAAGTGTTAGTTCTCCTTTTAGTGTATGCCCTTTATGCGGCGGTGTTGAAACTTCTGAATATAATACCATGAAAGAACTGCAGGGTGATAAACGATTCCATAAAGGTCATTATAGCGACTGTTTGTTTTCTAAAATTGAAACTGCTGTTAAAGCGTAATGAATGAAGCCAGAATCTAGTATTTTTACTTGATTCAGGCTTTTTATTTAAAATGATTTACTTTTGTAATTAATATCTTACAGGAGTTTGTATCTTTATGTAGAAAAGTAATATTATAAAAGCCTACAGAGAAGTTGGTGCGACAATGGCAAACTCCAAAAAAAACAGAAAAAAATATTTTTTTTTAAAAAATAAAGTTGAAAAGTTGCTACGGAGATTACATAGAAGAGTTAAAAAAATTAAAAGGGAATATACTGAAAATAAAATTATAAAGTTTTTAGATAAAGTTGAATTTGGAAAAGTTAGCATAAAAAGAGAAGAAAAGAGAACTCTAACAATAAAAATACCTAAAGATTTTTCATTTAACTCTAATCCCGATGAATGTATTGAGATTTTAAAACATATGTATTATTGTGGAATGGGAAAACATACTCGACAATTAAAGTTTGACCATTCATCTTGTGATAATTTAGGTATTTGTGCATCAACTGTTATGGATGTCATATTGTTGGAAATTCGAAATAAAAGACGTCGAGGGAATCGACGTTTTAGTCTGTCTGGAATGATGCCAGAGAACGATGTTGTTAGAGAAATATTAGAAGCCAGTGGAATGTTAAAGCATTTAGGATTTGAAGAACCTAAGAATAATAGAATACTAAAATTGGAATTACAAAGATCTTTAGATTGCGATGTCATAGGTACAAGAGTTGTTCAATATTTTTTAAAGTGTTTAGCTACTCAAGGGTTTACTTTAAAGCTTGAAGGAAAAAGTGTTATGGGTGAGATGGTTGGAGAAGTAATAAATAATTGTAAGTTGCATTCTGGGGAATATGGTAGATGGTTTACGCTAGGACATTATTTTAAACAGCAAGATAAATTAAATAAATACGGAGAATGTCATCTTGTAATATTTAATTTTGGGCGTACTATTTACGAAGGGTTATCGGCAATTAGAGATGATACAGATAAACTTCGTATTAAGCAATCTTTAGAAGATTTATATAAAAAACATAAATCATTGATATCTCGACATTGGACAAAAGAAGCTCTATGGACTTTATATGCGTTGCAAGATGGTATTAGTAGGTTGAGAACAGATAAAGACCCAGATAGGGGAACAGGGACAATTAAGCTGATTGAAAGCTTTCAATCAATTGGTGGTACTGCAAATGGTCGAAAACCTATCATGAGCATTACATCTGGTCACGTACACATAGTTTTGGACGGGAAATATAGATTAAAAGAAAAAGATTTTAATGGAGAAAAAAGACAAATAATAGCTTTTAATGAAGAAAATGATTTATATAAAAAACCTGATAAAAAATATGTGCAAATTTTAAAAAATTTCTTTCCGGGAACAATTATTTCTATGAGGTTCTATCTCGATAAAGAATATCTTTCTCAGCATGTTAATGAAGGAGAAAATCATAATGGAAATAGATTTTAGTAAATTAATAAAAGGGAATATAAAAATTTTTTCAGGCAGGGATAAAGGGGAAAATGCTAGGAAAAATTTTAATTTAGATAAGTTAGATTTAAAAGAAGATGAGATTGTGAATGTTTTTATTCCAGAAGAAATTTGGTCAATTAATTCATCATTTTTTTTAGGATGCTTTGGACCTAGCGTGCGTAAGCTAGGTGAAGATGGATTTCGGAAAAAATACGTATTTAATTGTGGATCTATAATTTTAAAAAATATAGAGGATGGAATTTCTAGAGCTTTAAAAACCTCTAATCCATTAAAACGATGATATGTCTATGCTGTTTTTTGAGGGAATTTATTTTATTATTTCGCAAACTAATTTAAATGACTTAATGGATGTGGTTAAAAAAATGAATTTCGGTAATATATCGGATATAGTTATGGCAATTGCATCGTTATCTAATTTGATAATAATTATTATATTTTATTTGAAAGATAAGAAATATAGGATTTCAGAGGCTAAAAAAAATTATAAAATTTATTGGTTTAAAGAATTTTTATTGAAAGATTTATCTTTTGTTAATGATTTTTTTTCGAACAATAAAAAAATAATATTACAAGCACAAAAAAGTAAACAGGATATAGACAATGGGGAAAATCAAAATACAGCAGTTACTCCTCTTTTTGGATTATATACAGATAGTAGAATGAAAATCAATAATGAATTTATTGATCTCGCGAATGAAATAGATCGTGAGTTAGGTAGTGAATTAAATAATTTATTTGAAAAGTTCCAAGATGAATTTTTGGATTGTTTAACAGAATATATTATAGATGGTAACTCGATGGAGCTGGATTTGTATAAATTAGTACATAACCAAAAACAAGAAGTGATTAGAGTGTTGTATAAAAAAGGAGAAATATTTTGTTAATTTATTTCTTTTAGATATGCCCCAAAATAGTGCGCAATGACACGCAAAAGCCCCCAGGCATTGGTACAGAAATGCCTGGGGCTTTAACATAAAACAAAATAATAGCCATTGTAACATTAGTGGTAAACTTAAAGTTAAATCCTGCATCGTTAATTTGAACTGCAGGCTTTTTGTGTTTTATGGAGAATTTTTATATAAAATTAGTTGGAGATGATGTAAATGAAGGGTCTAGTAAATGCAATGATGAAATCATTGGAGGATAAAAATTGGTATGGGGCGTTAACTATTGCATTAATTATTCCAGATATCTGTGGGTGTATAGATACCCCTAATTCATATTCAAGTAAAAGATACGTGCGGTGGTTTGATCAATATGTTTCACATAAATATTATCTTTTACAGAAAAATATTGAACCTGGACGTGATTCAGTAGCAATATCAGGAAGTGATTGTTATGCAATAAGATGTGCATTAATGCATGAATTTAGTAGTGATCTTGAAAAACAACGTGCACACGAACTTTTAACAAAATACACATTTAGTAGTCCAGGTAATATTTATTTCGCCTATCAACTTAGATGTAATGAATCTGGTAATGTAATAGACATAAATGTTTCAGATTTTTGTGAAAAAATGCGGATTGGTTTTTCTATTTGGGAAAGAGAAAAACAACCAGTATATGATAATCTGCTTAAAGTTAATTTTTAAATTAAGTTATTTCAAAATAGTGTGCAACAGGTGTGCAGCGACATGGAAAAACGACCTGTTTTTATATGTTTTATGATAATTTACGAGAAACAAAACGTTCATTTTACTGTATCCATGCGCGTTTATAACATCGTTTTTTCGCACTTCTAAGCCGTGTGTCGCACGTTCGAATCGTGCCAGGCGCACCAGTGAATACAACCGTCGGAAGATTGGTAACAATATGAACCGTATATCACGGTAACGAAATGGTATCAACAATGCTTTTAAATAAAGCGTTGTTGATACCATTTCGATTTTCATATAGATATTTTATAGCATCTACAATTATTTCATTATGGCTTGGTATTGAATGATTATGACGGACACCGTGAAATTTCTTTCCTTCTACTTTTGCATTTGCAATTATTTTTAACAAAGATTTTCTAAAAATTAATAGGATATTTACGTGTGGAAATATAAATTATGACTTTTTTATAAGTTTAGATGGAGGAAATATCTATAAAAATCCGTTGCTCTATAATTTATTTTGCGCTCAACAAATTAAGAAAGAATAGAGTTTTATATTAACAGTTAATGCACTTCGAAACAGGTTTGCATAAAAAATGCTTTTAAAATATAAAATAAGCTGTGTGGTTCAGCACTATATAACTTATTTTACTCCTAGATTATATAGTATACTATATCAAGATTTAATTATATCCGAATCATAAAGGAGACAAATCATGGATAATGAGACTTTACCTCAGAACATTCTAGATAAACTTACAAAAGTATGTCTATGCAAAGGAATTAATCGTACTAGTATAAAAAAAGCGATTGACAATGGCGCAAGAACGATAGCTGAAGTGCAAAAAGTCACGGGTGTGGGTTCTGGGTCTTGCCATGGTCGTCGTTGCACCCCAAAGATTCAAGAACTTCTTGATCAGATGGACCCAAAATCAAAAGGCTAAGCCTCGTATAAAATCATTATGAGATAAATGGTTGAAAGTGAAAGGCGGTGAGGCTTAATGTTTGATTTCAAATTTGATTGGGATGAGTCTATCAGTGTTGGGGTAGAGGAAATTGATGAGCAACATAAGGAACTTTTTAAAATAGCACGAGATATCGAGCAGATGCTTTTAATAAGATGTTATGGTATAACTAGCGAAATGGTCATCCAAGTTTTAGCGAAACTTAGAGAATATACGACATATCATTTTTATTTTGAAGAATTGTTCATTAGACAAATGGATCCTCAATATTTGAAAGAACATCAAGAAAAGCACAAAAAATTTAGAAATATTATTTTATCTCTTAATAATGATAAATTGAAAAAATCTCCTAATGAAATATTAGTTGAAATTAGAGACTTCTTAAAAAGGTGGTTATTTGAACATATTGTTATTGAAGATAAAAAAGTATTTAAATAATTATAAAAATTTCATGGCTAGATTTATCTTTATAATAAGACATTCATAATAGAATTTTTTTAGATTTTCATATTTTTAAGAAAATCTAAAAGTTTTTTACACAATAAAAAACCCACTAAGATTTATTTCTTAGTGGGCTTGTTAATTCTATTAATCGTATGGATTTACTCTTTCTAAATTATAATCTACAACACTGAATGGTTCTGTTTTGTGATTACAGCTTTGGCATAAAGGAGCTATATACCAAAAATCTCTTGAGTTAGCGGATTCCTTCTGTACATGTCCACCTATTTCGGCTTTGTTTGAACATCCGATGCACGAGCAATTATCAAAACTTTTCCCTGTACGAGACTCCCAAAAATCTTTCCATGAATCAAATTCATCGGGCTTTCTGTCAGAAGTTCCATTGATATTTCTTACCGTTGCCATAAGAATCCCACCTTTTCAGCATTAATTTACAAAAAGAAATAATAATTTCCTATGTATGACAATAATTATACAATGGATTCCAAATATTTTCAATCAAATAGGATTTAAAATAACTTTAACTTGAAAACTCTATGGGGTGGTTGTTATTATTGTTTAATTAATTTTTTTACATTAATTATGCCTTTAGGCAAAATATAGAGATATAACTGGACGATTATTTTTATTGGTTTTATAATAATAATGGTCTGTTTTCAAAATAGAGTATAAAATAATTTGATAAATAGGACAGGAATGGAGATTTATATGGAACAGTTTACGGAAGTTTTTTTAGAGTTTATTAACTCATGGGGATATTTTGCAGTCGCTTTTTTAATGGCATTAGAAAATGCTTGTATTCCAATCCCTAGTGAGCTAATTCTAGGGTTTGGAGGGTATTTAATTTTTATTGGAAAGATGTCTTTTAGCGGAGCTTTGTTTTGGGGAATGGTTGGTGGTTTAGTTGGTTCGCTCTTTGCCTATTATGTAGGGAAATATGGTGGACGACCGTTTGTAGATCAGTATGGAAAATATTTTTTAATGAAAAAATCGCATGTAGATAGTGCACAGCATTGGTTTGATACGTATGGAATTAGTGCGGTGTTTTTTAGTAGAATGTTGCCTGTTATTCGTACATTTATTTCATTGCCAGCTGGATTCGCAGGGGTGAATCTATATAAATTTGTATTTTATACGATTTTAGGTTCATTACCATGGACTGCGTTAATTCTTTATATAGGTATGGCATTAGGTGAAAATTGGCAGGTATTACGAACGATAGGACATGAAGTAAGTATTGTTTTTATTATATTGATGGTAATAGTTGTTGGTATTTTATATTTTCGACGTAAACAGAAGAGATAAACAAGTTTTAGATTTTTCACTTACTTCATTTAAAAAAATAAGCAGGAAAATCATACTTGCCTCTTTAATTATGTAGTTTACATAACTTTTTATGGGGAGAAATATTTTATGGAAATAAAAAAAGATATTTTAGAACAAGGTGCGATTCTTCAACGAGATAAAAAAACATATGCAGTTGCTCCGCATATTCCGGGCGGCATTATTACCGATAGTAATATATTACGGAAAATGGCAGATGTTCTTGATAAATATAATGCAGCTGCGATTAAAGTTACATCTTCGCAACGATTAGCGCTTATAGGTATTCAGGAAGATGATTTAGATGCTGTTTGGAACGAATTAGGAATGGAAAAAGGTTGTCCGATTGGTAGCTGTGTACGTAGTGTTAGAATTTGTCCTGCCCAAACTTTTTGTAAACGGGCGCAACAAGACACTGTATCATTAGGATTAGAAATTGATAAAATGTATCACGGCATGGATCTTCCAGCGAAATTTAAAATTGCCGTATCGGGTTGCCCGAATTCCTGTTCAGAAAATGCAGTTAGAGATTTAGGGGTTATGGGAAATAATAAAGGTTATACAATTGTGATTGGCGGTAGTGCCGGTGTTTTACCTAGAATAGCGGATAAATTGACAGAAAATATTACTAGAGAAGAAGTAGTGCCTTTAGTTGAAAAAGTAATAAAATATTATAAGGAAAATGCAAGAAAATATGAGCGGTTTGGTCGTATGATTGAGCGAATTGGCATTGAAAAAGTGAAAGATGATCTTTTAGGATAATAGAAAATATTATTTTTACTATACTAATTTGTATGGTGAGATTTGGTTATATAGTAGCTTATTTACTATAATTGCGATAATAATACTAATACATACGAGAAATACTCTCACTGGAATAGAAAATTAGTATCGAAAATAATTATTGCTGCGGATAATGTGTCGATAGTGACAAAGGTTAATTTATAATGGTACTTTTCAATAAAAGTAAAGATTGTATTTACTACTAATATAATCTTGAGATATTCATTTTCTATCCTACTAAAAAGCCCCTTAAATGTTTTGAAAACATTTAAGGGGCTTTTTAATAAATTATAAAGTTGTTTTAATTTTCATCATGGTCCGCGATTGCACTGTGTTTGTAGCTATAACTAAAATAAACGAATATGCCAATTGCGCACCAAACGAAGAAACGTACCCAAGTATCGAAGGGAAGATTATACATGAGGTACCCACATGCAATTACAGCAAGTGGTGATACAAGGTAAATAAATGGACATTTAAAATTACGTGGTAAATCAGGTTTCGTAAATCTCAGAACCAAGACACCTATTGCAGCAATTAGAAATGCACTTAATGTACCGATATTCGCCATTTCAGCAATCAAGCCGATAGGAGCAAAGCCTGCAATTAACGATACCAAGATTGCACCAAGAATTGTAACAAGGTATGGTGTTTTGTAACGGGAATGAATTTTACATACTTTTGCAGGAACCATTCCGTCACGAGACATCGCGAAGAAAATACGTGCTTGTCCGTAAAGAAGAACGAGTAACACTGTAGTAATACCAGCAATTGCACCTACTGCAACTAATGCAGAGCCGATATTGTACCCGATATAGCGCAGCGCAAAAGCTACAGGTTCGGGATTATTTAATTCAGTATAAGGAACAACACCTGTTAAGACTCCAGCAACAACAACATACAATACTGTACAAACCAGTAAAGACCCAATAATACCAATTGGTAAATCACGAGATGGATTGCGACATTCTTCTGCTGAGGTCGCAACAGCATCAAATCCAATGTAAGCAAAGAAAACAATAGCGGCACCACTCGCAATGCCAGAAAATCCGAAAGGCATAAATGGCTCCCAGTTTACAGGATTTACTTTAGGACCGGCAAGAGCAAGAAAGATAAATACGGCTACTAATTTAATAAATACTAAAATTTTATTTAATTTGGCACTTTCTTGTGTACCGCGAATTAGCAATAAGCTTAAAAACATTGTAATTAAAATGGCTGGAATATTTACAATGCCACCATCAGCAGGAACTAAAGTGAATGCATGTGGCAATTCTATCCCAGTCGACTTTAGTAATCCAACAACATAACCCGACCAGCCAGAAGCAACGGCACTAGAAGTTACAGTATACTCTAAAATTAGATTCCAACCAACGAGAAACGCGATAAATTCACCTAAGGATGCATAAGTGTATGTATAGGCACTACCTGATGAAGGAACGATAGAAGCAAATTCTGCATAGGCAAGGCCAGCAAAAGCACAGGCTAAACCAGAAATAATAAAAGAAATCATTACGGCAGGTCCCGCATATTTTGCAGCAGCAACGCCAGTCAACACAAAAATTCCCGTTCCGATAACACAGCCGATGCCGAGCAAAACCAAATCAATTGCTCCTAAATTTTTTACCATACCAGAATTTTTAGCCATGGCACGCATATCTTCTATGCTTTTTGTTCGGAATAGATTCAAAAAAATCACACCTTTTCCTATTATTCTTAAAATGTCATAAATAAGAGTATAGTAGAAATGATGTGTTATTGTCAAAGTAAAGCCAGCTAAATAATGAAGGCATAATATTAATTTGCTAGATAAAAATAAATATATTAGGGGAAATATAATGCTTTTATAAACATATTTAAAGTTTATAAAAGCATTATTAACAGAAAATCTATTTTTAAAATTTAGAGATAACCTTTAAAAGCCGTTGGAATGGCATAATCATCTATAAGGTTTTGTGGTGAAATCCAATGATAATTGCTTTTGACAGGAATTTGTTCTAACTCAATGTAATATCCTATCATATGCCATTCAATATGGGTGAAAATGTGTTTGGAAGGCGGAAGCGGAGTAATATTTTTTACTTTATAGTTTTTTTCTTGGAGATAATGAATTATTTGTGCTTGCCCCATGTGATCATCTAAGTGAGGTAATTCCCATAGGCTTGCAAGTAAGCCGGTGGATGGTCTTTTTTGCAAAGCAATTTTATTTTCATATTGTAAGCGAAGCATCGTATAACTTTCTATACGTTTAGTTTTTTTAGGTGCTTTTACAGGGATTTCACTTATGCAATCTTCAGCGAAACTCAAACAAATTTGCTTGAGCGGGCAGCTATAGCATTTTACGGCTCCTTTCGGTAAACAAACCGTTGCACCGAGCTCCATTAAGGATTGATTAAAATTACCCGCTTCATTTGCGGGGATAACTTGCGCAAGGTACGATTCAATTTTTTTGCGAGTTTTTTCTTTCATAATATCATCGCGGCTTGCTAGTAAACGTGTAATCACTCTTAAAACATTTCCATCAACTGCTGGAACGGGAATTTGATAAGCGATAGAGGAAATGGCTCCAGCTGTATAAGGACCAATCCCGGGCAATGCAAGAAGTTTTTTATAGTTTGCAGGAAGCTTTCCGTCATAATTTATAACAATTTCTTGTGCTGCTTTTTGTAAATTTCGGGCACGGTTATAATAGCCTAATCCTTCCCAAAGTTTTAATAATTCATTTTCGGGAACTTCAGCTAATGACTCAACGGTTGGCAAGGCGGAAATAAAACGATCAAAATATGGTTTCACTGCTTCGACGCGTGTTTGTTGGAGCATGATTTCGGATATCCAGACGAAGTAAGGATTAGGATTTTCACGCCAAGGTAAAATGCGTGCATGGCTATGATACCAACGGAGTAAGGGTGTAACGATTTCTTTAAGCATCATTGTTGTACTATTTGTTTGCATAGTATTTTACCTTTTGAATTAATTTTTCATATACAGGGATCATATGAGCTTCTGAACAATAGTTAGAAATTTGACTAAAGGGTAGCCATTTTACTCCGCTGTTTTCATCAGGTTTGTATTGTAATGTTTCTGACTCATCAGCAATAAGCAGATAAGAAAAACAAAGATGTAAATGTGTATTGACGAATTTCCCTTGTTTCATATGACTGAATACAGGGAGAATATCAATTCCGGCAAGTGAATTAGTAAGTGGTGCAGCTTGTGAGATTCCCGTTTCTTCTTTTGCTTCTTTTATTGCAACCTGCAATAAATTACTATCGCCATCCGCGTGTCCACCAGTCCATCCCCAGGATTGATAGATATTATGATGAATCATCAAGGTTTTATCATAAGTTTGATTGACAATAAAACCAGAAACAGCTATATGAGCAATTGTGTTGTCACGTAATAAAATTGTATCGGGAAATTTTTCAATCATTAGACTCATCGCTTTTTTATCTGAGATTTCTTGTTCGTTTATTGGTAGATAATGATAGAGTTCTTTAAGAAATTGCACAGCTAAACCTCTTTTCTTTGTAGATGAATATCATTGTAGCATGTTCGTACTGAAACGACAAATGATAAACAAAGATATCTCAGTAAGAGCGCTAGCTCTTACCGAGACCCATAGTCCCGCCGTATAAAAATACGCCCTAAGAGAATAAACTCTCGGGCGTATTTTGCTATGCTTTTTAATTAAATTTTTTTAGCATATCAATAAGTTGCGTTGCGTGAAGCATTTCTGCTTCTGCAAAATGTGCAAACATTTTTGCAGCTTCTGGGTCATCAAATGCATGTGCAAATCGTTGGTAGTTTCTAACTTCCTCTTGCTTTTGACAAAGTGTTTGCTCCATTGTTTTTTTGATATCAATATGACTCAATCAAATCACCTCCTATAGATAGTTATAACCATCTATAAAAGCAATATTTATAAATAGAGTTCTTAATTCAGATGGAGTTTTAACTCCATCTGAATTTTATAAATCGTTATCCAGGGATTTAATCGCTCGCCTGTGCTCAATGGATATAACTCCCGCTTGTAGAAGATGGGAGTCTTAGAGCAGGTTAATTATCGGATAAAGGATGAAGAACCTAAAAATGATTGTTTCCAATTTATTCTTCTTTTCATAAATTATAATAAGGTAGTTTATTTCTGCAAGAAGTACTTATTTGTATACAAAAACAGAGCAGAAGATAATGCAAATCTACGAAAAAGTGAAAAGGGGGAAACTATGAAAAGAAAAATAAAAAAAATCGTCATCAACTTTTTATGTGTGTTACCTCTATGGATCCTTTCCATTTTGACAGCATATGCTTTTCCACCATCATCCACACCACTGTATAATGGGATAGATGCTTTTGGCAATCTCAATGATTAGCAGAGATATGTTTTTTTATGCAATTTTAAAATGATTATTGAGGTGAAAGTAATATGCAACCAGTGACGACAAATCCGTTTTTAAATATAGCAGTCAACATGTCCATTATATTTTTTGTGTTATGGTTTCTTGGCTATGTGTTTCGATTCATTCACACAGAAAATTGGCAATATCGTCGTAAAAGGCTCTGGAAAAAGTGAAAATAAGTTAATGATTGCAATTATGTTAGTTGCCGCGATATTGTCCTCTATTAGTTCTAATAAAGGAACGACTGATGTTATTATTGGCATTTGTTCAGTTGCGAAAATCCCTGTATCTAGGTGGTTGATGCCACTAGCATTTGCTGCTGGGTTTGGTGGGATTATGACGATGATTGGAACGCCACCTAATATTATTGTTACTGGGGCGTTGGAATGGAAAAAGTGGTGCGGGCAAATTCAGATTTTTAAATAACTTTATGTTAGTTTGCATAAAGTTGTTGGTAAAATAAGAATTTTTGTAAAAAAATATATGCAAACACTATTGACATAAATAAATCATAGTGATAAGATAAGCCTTGTTTATGAGAGTAAATAAAATTTCATATATAGAATTAGGTGTCCGAAAGGACTTAATAGGGAAGTTTGGTTAAATGCCAACGCGGTCCCGCCACTGTATTAGGGAGCGAACTCAACAAATGTCACTGGAAAAATTCTGGGAAGACTGAGCGAGCGATGAACTAGAGCCAGGAGAACTGCCTAATTAACAATCACCGTTTGACCTGCGAGCGATGGGAAGGAGATTTATAGATTGCTAAATCTATTTATCTCGACTTATATTTGTCGAGATTTTTTATTTAGTAAATATATATTAACTTTAAATCCTTCTTTGCAATTGTAGGCAAAGAAGGATTTTTTATTTTAGTCAAAAAGTTTTCTCCGCTTCTTAGCTTTGGCGGAGAACATTGCTCATATATTTTATTTTTTATTGTACTGGGCGTATGCCCGATGTTTCCGTTAGGAGACATCCTTTTTCAAACAAGGGAAGGCACTCTTGTCTTCTCTTTTTTAATAAAAACTCTTTAATAAGTTATCAGTGCACTGAGGGAAAGGATTAGGAATATGAAACAAGCAGAAGAAAAAGAGCTACAAGAAACCGAGCTTCCTATGGTTAGCCTTGATGAGTTTGTTGCTCCTGATTATGAGGAGTGGAAACAAGAAGCAATTGCAACGCTAAAAGGTGGCAGTTTCGAGAAAAAATTGTTTACGAAAACCTATGAGGGCATCACTTTAGAGCCAATGTATACGATGGAAATGGCACCGAATCCTGAAGAATTATCAAACTTGCCTGGCATGGAAAATTATATGCGGGGAACACATGAGGGGGGCTATATAACAAAGCCTTGGCTTATTGCGCAACAAATGGATGATGTTATTCCAGCAAAATTAAACAAATTAATTAAACATGAGTTGGAAAAAGGTGCAACTGCCATCAATATTAAACTTGATGCACTTACAAAACAAGGACAAAATGGTGATAAGATTGACAAGCAAATTCAAAAGGGTGGTGTATCAATCAGTACGATTCAAGATATGTACGAAGTTTTTGCTGGATTGGATTTGAGAAAGTATCAATTATATGTCAATTGTGGTGCAAATAATAGCTTGATGATTAGTATGCTCAGTGCAATGTTAAAAGCGAATTCTCAGAAACTTACTGATGTACATGGCTGTATTGGTGCTGATCCAATTGGTGTATTGGTAGCAAAAGGGGAGTTATCTGCATCGTTAGATGATTTATTCGATGAACTTGCAAAAACAGTGAAATGGACAGAAAAAAATGTGCCAGAGTTAAGAACGATTATCTTGGATGGGCAAGTGTATAGCGATGGTGGAGCTAGTGCTGTTCAAGAATTAGGTTATGTTTTGGCTACGGCGATTACTTATATTCGTGAATTACAAAAACGTGGACTAGAGATAAATACAATTGCAAAACAAATGCAATTTACTTTTTCCTTAGGTGCAATGTTCTTTATGGAAATTGCAAAACTTAGAGCAGCAAGACAGTTATGGTCTAAAGTTGTTGAAAGTTTTGGCGGTGATAAAGAAGCACAAAAAATGATTATTCATGCATGTACTGCGAACTTTAATAAAACAGTATATGATCCATATGTAAATATGCTTAGAACAACAACAGAAGCCTTCTCTGCGGTTGTTGGTGGGATTGATAGTTTAGAAGTACAGCCTTTTGATTCAGCGATTCGTTTAGGTGATGAGTTTTCTAGACGTATTGCAAGAAACACGCAGATTATGTTACAAAACGAATGTAATTTATGTCAACCGGTCGATCCGGCAGGTGGATCCTGGTATATCGAGTCTTTAACAAAACAAGTAGCTGAGAAGTCATGGCAAGTAATGCAACAGGTTGAAGTTGACGGTGGCATGATTGCAGCGTTAAAGGCTGGAAAAGTACAAGGCGATGTAAAAGATGTGTTGATGCAGCGCTTCAAAAAATTAGCACAACGTGCAGACCGTGCTGTTGGTGTAAATATGTATGCGAATGTGCTAGAAGAATTGCTAGAGAAAAATGAACTTGATGTAGCTGCGATAAAAGAAACACGGACAAAGCAAATTAACGATTTTGTTAATGATGTTGATGAAAAATTCCGTGATGAAAAATTATTACAGTTAAGACAAAGCATACAAAACAAGTCAGATGATTTCATCAATGTATTAGAAGCTGCATTTAGTGCGGGAGCAACGCTTGAGGATGCAAGAAATATTTTATATGAAAATAGCGATGGTGAAAGCATTGCTTGTATGGTAGAGAAACATCGTTTTACAGAGCAGTTTGAACAGTTACGTGATAAAGCAAAAGCATATGAAGCCGAGCATGGCGAAAAATTAAAAATCTTTTTAGCGAACATGGGGAAAATACCGCAACATAAACCTAGAGCTGACTTTAGTACGGGGTTCTTCGAAGTAGGTGGCTTTGAGGTACTTAAAAATGATGGATTTATGACAACCGATGAGGCTGCCGAGGCAGCGGTAAAATCAGGTGCGTTGGTTGCAATTATCTGTTCAACCGATGATACGTATCCAGAACTTGTTCCACCAGTTGCGAAAAAAATAAAAGCTGAAAAGCCAGAAATGATTGTTATGCTTGCTGGCGCACCAGCACCAGAATATGAAGCATCTTATCGTGAAGCAGGAGTTGAGGAATTTATTCATGTTCGGGCAAATTGCTATAATATCTTGACTTGGCTACAACAACAAGGAGGGATAAAATAATGCAACCTGATTTTACAAAAATGGCTTTTCAAGGACAGGCAAAACAAGAGAGTTTTGCTGAATGGAAAGATAGATTAGAAGCACAAACGGGGTGTAGTGTTAAAGAATTGTATCAACGGACGATGGAACAAATTGATTTAAAACCGCTATATACGAGAAGTGATTTAGCAGGGATGAATCATTTACATTATGTCGCAGGGATTCCACCATTTCTGCGTGGCCCTTATCCAACAATGTATGTAACTCGTCCGTGGACAGTTCGCCAATATGCAGGGTTTTCTACGGCGGAAGAAAGTAATGCGTTTTATCGTCGTAACTTAGCAGCTGGGCAGAAAGGTTTGTCTATCGCTTTTGACTTGGCAACACATCGTGGCTATGATTCCGATCATCCACGCGTTGTTGGTGATGTTGGTAAAGCAGGGGTTGCTGTTGATTCAATCCTTGACATGGAAATTTTATTTTCGGGAATTCCATTAGATAAAATGTCAGTATCAATGACAATGAATGGAGCGGTGCTTCCGGTACTAGCATTCTATATTGTTGCAGCAGAAGAACAAGGGGTAAAACAAGAAGTTTTAGCTGGTACAATCCAAAATGATATATTAAAAGAATTCATGGTGCGTAATACGTACATTTATCCGCCAGCAGCATCGATGCGGATTATCGGCGATATTTTTGCTTATACTTCGCAATTTATGCCGAAGTTTAACAGTATTAGTATCTCGGGTTATCACATGCAGGAGGCTGGAGCGACAGCGGATATTGAACTTGGTTATACGCTTGCCGATGGGCTTGAATATATTAGAACAGGAGTAAATGCTGGATTAAGTGTGGATGCATTTGCACCACGCTTATCCTTCTTTTGGGCAATGGGAAAAAATTACTTTATGGAAGTTGCTAAGATGCGTGCTGGACGTTTGCTATGGGCAAAGATTATTAAACAATTTAATCCGCAAAAAACAAAATCCATGGCACTTAGAACACATTCGCAAACTTCTGGTTGGAGCTTAACTGAGCAAGATCCATTTAATAATGTTGTTCGGACATGTATTGAGGCGATGGCAGCAGCACTTGGACATACACAATCATTGCATACGAATGCACTTGATGAAGCAATTGCCTTACCAACAGATTTCTCGGCACGTATTGCTCGTAACACACAATTATATTTACAAGATGAAACAAAAATTTGTAAAGTTGTGGATCCGTGGGGCGGTTCCTATTATGTAGAGGCATTAACACAAGAACTGGTAAAAAGCGCTTGGGCACATATTCAAGAAGTTGAAGCACTTGGTGGTATGGCAAAAGCAATTGATACAGGTTTGCCAAAAATGAGAATCGAAGAAGCGGCAGCACGTAGACAGGCGCATATTGATTCGCGCGATGAAATGATTGTTGGCGTAAATAAATATCGTTTAGATAAAGAAGATCCATTGGATATTCTTGATGTTGATAATGTAGCAGTACGTCAGGCACAGATTCGTCGTTTAGAAAAATTACGATCAAATCGTGATAATGATAAAGTACAATCTTGTTTAGAAGCAATTACAAAATCCGTAGAAACAGGGGAAGGAAACTTATTAGCATTGGCAGTAGATGCAGCTCGCGCAAGAGCGAGCCTTGGTGAAATTTCCGATGCAGTAGAAAAAGTTTCTGGACGGCATAAAGCCATTATTCGTTCAATTTCTGGAGTATATAGCAGTGAATTTGCTGATGAAGATGAAATTAAACGCGTTCGCAAAATGACAGATGAATTTGAAGATGCAGAAGGTCGTCGTCCGAGAATCATGATTGCAAAAATGGGGCAAGATGGCCATGACCGTGGAGCAAAAGTAATTGCAACAGCCTTTGCGGATTTAGGATTTGATGTTGATATCGGACCATTATTCCAAACACCAGAGGAAACTGCACAAGATGCGGTGGATAACGATGTCCATGTTGTGGGAATGAGTTCGCTCGCCGCAGGGCATAAAACTCTATTGCCACAATTGATAGAGGAATTAAAAAAACGTGGACGTGAAGATATTATGGTAGTTATTGGCGGTGTTATTCCAGCTCAAGATTATGATTTCTTGCGTGAACATGGTGCCGCAGCAATATTTGGACCGGGGACAATTATTCCGATTGCAGCCGGAAAAGTCCTTGAAGAATTGAAAAAACGCTTGAATTGGGATCATGAGTAATTCAACTTATCGACCTGATTGGCAACCTGAGTGTGCCGGCAGTGAATTTGCCTGCCGTGTGATGACTGGGGTTAATGGTGGGCACGACGGAATGACAAAGAAGACTGCCCCGTTAGAAAAAACAGCTGCAAGTGGGGTGAAACGTCCAAGGCTCACAGTCGATGATTATGTGCAAGGTGTTTTAGCTGGTGACAGAATGTTATTATCAAGGGCGATTACTCTAATCGAAAGCAATTCGCTCAAGCATATGGTGCTAGCGCAGCAAGTATTGCAAAAATTATTACCGCATACAGGGAACTCAATTCGTGTTGGAATTACTGGTGTGCCTGGTGCTGGGAAGAGTACATTTATTGAAGCGCTTGGTTCAAAATTGTGTGGGTGCGGACATAAAGTCGCAGTACTGGCGGTTGACCCAAGTAGCAGTATTACAAAGGGCAGTATTTTAGGTGATAAAACGCGGATGGAGAATTTGTCAAAGGAACCAAATGCATTTATTAGACCATCACCGTCGAGTTGCACATTAGGCGGAGTTACGAAAAAAAGTAGAGAAACTTTACTTTTATGTGAGGCCGCTGGCTATGATATTATTTTGGTAGAAACCGTTGGAGTTGGACAAAGTGAAATCACTGTCCGCTCTATGGTTGATTTCTTCTTACTTGTTGTTTTAACAGGGGCAGGAGATGAATTACAGGGGATGAAAAAAGGTGTCATGGAAATTGCCGATGCAATTTTGATTAATAAGGCTGATGGCGATAATAAGCAGAAAGCCCAAATGGTCAAAGTGGAGTATGAGCGTATTCTTCATTATTTACGACAGGCTACCGAAGGCTGGCAAACACGTGCACACACTTGTTCCTCACTTACGGGAGAGGGGATTGACGATTTGTGGCATGTTATCGATAAGTTTAAAGAAACGGTGACCACGAGTGGAATCTTTACTTCACGCCGTAAGGAACAAACTTTAGCATGGGTATATTCAATGGTTGAAGAAAATTTGCATAATCGCTTTTATCAAAATGAGCGGGTAAGAGAATGCCGCAGTCACATTGACAAACAAGTGGCTGAAGGTAAAATTTCAGCAACTATGGCAATGCAGCGGTTGCTTGCCGCTTATGAAGAATAAGTGGCAGAAAAGAGATATCCGCAAACCGGCTTCCTATATCATAACCCTAAAAGTTACTTTATAAGTATTTGACTCTCTTTTAGTGATTGCTCATCATTAGGTGCACACACGTCGGTTTGCGTTATCTATATAACTATTAAATTCCCATCAATGGTGATGCGATTTTCGCATCACCATAGTTTGTGTTTAATAGGTAAAGGAAAATACTTGATATTTTATAAATGAGCTAAGGAGGATTAACATGGATTTTATTGTACAAGGGGTAGAGTTTTTCCACAAAGGTGGATTCGTTATGTATATACTCTTAATTTGCTCTATTTTTGTTGTGACGATCGGGGTTGAAAGGGGTTTTTATTTTAGGAGATCAGATTCAGGACGCAAATTTGCAATTGAGTTTTGTGAGCTCATGTCAGAAGATAATTCTTCAGAAGCAAAGAAATTAGCAGATGCTACAAATGGGGATTTAGCAGATATTTTATATCAAGCGATGGGGAAACAAACCAAAAATCAGGAAAAAATAGCTTCCTATTTAGAAATTCAATCTGGAATTGCATTATCGAAAATGCGTAAGCGTTTATATTATTTAAATGTAATTGTTACGATGGCACCACTTTTGGGATTATTGGGTACAATTAGTGGGATGATTTCAGCATTTAGTATTTTTAATCTTGAATCTGGGCAAGCCATGGCAATTACAGGTGGTGTTGGTGAAGCCTTGATTGCTACAGCTATGGGGCTATGTGTGGCGATTATTGCTTTAGCTGTACATTCTTATTTCGCGCAACGTTTAGAAAATGTTGTAACGGATATGGAGCAATGCTTTTCAGTAGTAGAGGCATATAAAGAGCAGGTGATACATCGTGCGACTGCGTGATCGACGTTCTTTTGCGAAACCAGAAGTTATGATTATTCCAATGATCGATATTATGTTCTTTTTATTAGTATTTTTTATGCTGAGTACATTATATATGGTCGATTTAAAAACTGTAGCAGTAAATATGCCAAAAGCGCAGCACGCAGAAATGCAAACAAATGTGAATTATTTAGTTACGATGAAAAAAGATGGTTCTTTGTGGCTTGAAGATCAACAAATTGATGAAAAGACATTGATTGCACAAGCGAAGGCAGAAAATAAGAAAAATCCTAAGTTTGCAGTGGTGCTGCGCGCTGATCAGGATATTGATTATGGAAAAGTTATTGTATTTTTAGATCAATTGAAAGGTGCAGGATTAACACGATTTGGTCTGGCCGCTGAATCTGGGAGGAGCTAATCATGCATAAACAATCCAAAGAAGAACGTTTGTCCTTAGGAATATCGCTGTTTTTACATATTATTGTATTTGTTTTCGTTGCATCCACGGGACTTTTTATGCGCATGGATAGCAGCGCAGCTAAGATCGTTGATGTAACTGTTTATGAAGATGTTGGCGGCGGTGAATCTGGCGGCGGTGATGATGGAGCTGCAGCGTCAGAGGTTGCTGAACCAGCAGTAGAAGACATCGTGTTAAAAAATGATACAAATATTCCACCAGTGACAAAACAGTATATAGAAGAAAGAAAACAACATATTGAAAAAAGTACGACAAATCAAGCAATTACGAACCATGGAAATAATACGAGCGGTTCAACTGTTGGAAATGGACAGGGAAGCAATGGTGAAGGTTCTGGAAATGGACAAGGAACGGGAAGCGGAAATGATAATGGAACGGGAAGTGGCAGTGAAAATGGCAATGGTGACGGTAATGGGGACGCATTAAAACCCAAAACACCACCACAATTAATTTCAGATGCTGCGCCGAATTATCCGAAAAAGCTACAACGACAAGGAATTGAAGGAGCGGTAAAGGTTAAAATTCTAGTTGGAGCGGATGGAAATGCGGAAAGTGTAGAGGTTGCTTCTTCCTCAGGATATGAAGCATTTGATAACGAAGCAGTAAAAACAGCATATCGCTTATCATTTTCACCAGCAAAAAATGTCTATGGTGATGCCGTTCGGTGTTATATTTATAGAAAATTTAGTTTTACGATTACTTAAAGTATGCTAAAGAAGAAACCTTTTCTTGATAGATTGAAAGGGATTGGTTGAAAGAGGTTACTATGATTGAATTAGTGAACTTATCAAATTACTCCATGGATAATAATTTGATTCAAAACGATGCGAAGGCGTTAGAAAAATTTCTGAAAAAAAATAGCTTAGATGGTATTGAAATGATGCTTTGGGAACCGTGGGATTCTAATTTGCATCCGGAAAAATTTATTTATGGTGTGCATTTACGGTTTTGGAGTGATTGGTTAGATTTTTGGCTAGGAAATTCACAAGGCTTGAAATTAAGTTTCCCAAATACGGATGCGATTAAATCTTGTTTTGGTGGTTTGACGCGAAATGATTGGTTAGCTTTATATAAAGAGAATATTTCAGCAGCAATAAAAATGAATCCTAAATATCTTGTTTTTCATGTTAGTCAGGCAAGAAAAGAGGAACTTTATCATTGGAAGTTTCATTATAAAGATAATATGGTTATTGAAGCGATCATTGAACTTGTGAATGATCTTTCAGATGTGATTCCAGAAGGTGTAACTTTGTTATTTGAGAATTTATGGTGGCCGGGCTTAACTTTGTTAGATAGAAATATCGTAGAAAAACTAATGGCTGGAATTCAGCATAAAAATAAAGGGATTATGCTGGATACGGGACACTTGATGAACACAAATCAAAACCTAGTGACGCAAGAAGATGGTGTAGAGTATATTTTGCAAGTTCTGAATAATTTGGGAGCAGAAAGCAGATATATAAAAGGAATTCATCTACATTATTCATTATCGGGAGAGTATGTCAAAAAGATTAGACAAGAAAACATTACTCGTGATTATTCTATAGGCAATATTATGGAACATGTACTAAAGATTGATGAACATCTTCCGTTTACTACACAAACGGTGCAAAAAATTGTGGAAAAGATACAGCCTAAATATCTTGTGCATGAATTTATGCAGACATCAACTTTGGATTGGCAAACTAAAGTAAGAACACAGCAACGTGCGTTGAGAAAATTTTAAATAAAAGGATATGCTATGAACGCTTTGAATAAAAAAATTATCATTTTAATTGTTTTAGTCGCTTTATTTTTGCTTACTTTTGCAATGTCCTTAAGTTTTGGGCAAATTCAGATTCCTTTTTTATCTATCGTAAATATTCTTACTGACCAATTAAATTTGCCAATACTAACGAATGCCGTTCCAACAGCTGAGGATACCGCTGTTGTTTGGCATATTAGAATGCCTAGAACGCTTGTTGGCATTTTAGTCGGGGCGGCGTTAGCTGTAACGGGTGCAGTAATGCAGGGCGTTTTTGGAAATCCATTGGCAGAGCCAGGGATTATTGGTGTGTCGAGTGGAGCTGCACTGGGAGCTGTATTAGCTATTTCTACAGGACTGACTGCTGTAGGCATGTTTTATATGCCTCTTTTTGCATTTATCGGATCTTTGGCAACCGTTGCTTTAACGATTTTTCTTGCAATGCGCAATGGAAAAATTCCCGTTATGGTATTATTGCTGGCCGGTGTTGCTGTCAGCATTTTTTTAGGAGCGTTGACTTCGGGAATCTTAACTTTTATGAATGAATATAAATTGCGGGAATTTTTATTTTGGACGGTTGGCGGATTAGATTATAGACGCTGGGAACATGTGTATTTGGCAGTTGGTCCAATTGTGCTTGGTATTATTATTTTATGTTTATTAGCTAGACATTTGAATATTCTTGTTCTTGGTGAGGAAGAAGCGCGCTCTGTCGGTATGTCGGTAGCCAAATTGAGAATGCTTTTATTATTCATTGCTTCACTAACGACAGCTACTGCAGTATGTGTCAGTGGTAGTATAAGCTTTGTTGGGTTAGTAGTGCCACATATTATGAGGATTATCTTAGGAGCAGAACACCGGATTTTATTACCAGCCTGTGCCTTAGCTGGAGGGACTTTTCTATTAGGGTGTGATACGGTGGGAAGATTGATTGCGCAGCCAGCGGAGATTCGCGTGGGTGTAATGACTGCTTTAATGGGTGCACCATACTTTTTGTTTTTACTTAGACGGGCGCAGCGGAAGGGGCAGCTATAATGAAACAACCTATACTGATTGCAGAAAATGTTGGATTAGCGATAGACAATTATACTATATTACAGGACATTAATTTTACAGTAAATCCGGGAGAGTTTGTTGGTATTATTGGACCCAATGGCGCAGGTAAAAGTACGTTGCTAAAAAGTTTACGGGGAATTCATTCAGCAATAGGAACCATCGAAATATTTGGGGAAAATCTGCATACATTATCTGAAAAGCAGATTGCGCGTAAAGTTGCTTATATGCAGCAGGAAATTAATACAGGATTCGGATTTTCAGCAAAACAGGTTGTTTTAGCAGGACGATATCCTTATTTGGAATGGTGGCAGAATGAAAGTGAAGAGGACTATGCAATTGCTGGAAAATATATGAAATTTACAGGCGTCTCTCATTTAGCGGATAAGGATATTAATCATATGTCAGGTGGGGAAAAACAGCGTGTATTATTAGCAAAGGTTCTTACACAAGAAACGGATTTGATTTTTCTTGATGAGCCTACGGCTAGTCTCGATTTAACGTATCAAGAAGAGATTTTTCGTCAGTGCAAAGAGCTTTGTCGTCAGGGAAAAACTATTTTGATTGTTGTTCATGACATTCGCTTGGCGGCAAAATTTTGTTCTCGATTAATTTTACTGAATAAAGGTAACGTTTTAGCGGATGGATTACCAGAAGAAGTAATCACTACTGGTAATTTACATCAAGCGTATCAGATGAATGCAGCAGTGTTTAATAATTATGTATCGGGATTGCTTGATATCTATACTTATCATAAAGAGAACAGAAATGATAGCAAGCAACGGATTCACATTATTAGTGGAGGCGGGATTGCTTCGGATTTAATAAGAAAGTTATATGAACAGCACTATAAGATTAGTACGGGGGTATTATCAACTGGAGATGGAGACGCAATTGTAGCGTCTGCATTTAATGCAAAGGTGATTTATAAGGAAGCTTTTGCTCCTATCGATGAATCAAATAGTGAGGAAAATCGCGTGTTAATTGGTCATGCAACCTTTACAGTACTTTGTAATATTGCCTATGGAATAAATAATTTAATGAACTTAAAAGATGCATTTATTGCAAAACAATTGATTGTTTTGGAGGATACACCGATTGAAGAACGTGATTATACAAATGGGGAAGCAAAACGCTTATACGATGTATTAATACGGCAATCACAAGTAAAAGTAATGACAACAAATGAATTTATGCATTTAATGGAGCAGAAAAATGGGGTTTTTAAATCAATTTGAAACATCGACAAAGATGCTATTACTTAGTTTAACCGGTACTTGTAATTTATCATGTAAGTATTGCTATGCAAATGAACATGCTGCTGATTTTATGTCAGTTGAGACAGCGATTCAAGCAGTAGATATTGCTGCAAGAAGTAAGGAGAAGTTTATCCTTCAATTTAGTGGTGGAGAACCGCTGCTGAATTTTCCAGTCATTCAAGCGGTGATTGAATATGTTCAGGAAAATAAAATTCCTGCATTAATGCAGGTGCAAACAAATGGAACGTTAATTACTGAGAAAATCGCGAAAATCTTAAAAAAAGGAAAAGTTGCAATTGGCGTTAGCATAGATGGGAGAACACAGGAAAATGATAGGCAGAGATGTTTTCCAAATGGTAGTGGATGTATGCAGGCGATTTTAAATGGAATTGAAATTTTGAAACATCATTCTATCCAAATCGGTGTGACTTGTGTTGTGACAGCTCAAAATGTAAATAAATTAACAGGGATTGTAGAGCTTGCCTATTACCTTGGAAATGTAAGGCGAATTGGGTTTGATTTACTAAGAGGACAAGGACGCGGTGCAGAGATAAAAGCGGCAGAACCTCAAGACGTAAAAGCTGGATTAGAGAAAGCGTTTACCTTAGCTGAAAAGCTTGAAGAACTAACAGGACGTAAAATATTGTTTGCGCAGTTAGAGCGCGTGGAAAAATTAAAAAAAGGCAGCTTAACGACCTTTGCGCATTGCCATGCGATGAATGGTGCTGCAATTTATGTTGATGCAACTGGAGATATCTATGCTTGTGCTTCATTGGTTGGTAATCCTGACTTTTATATTGGAAATATTAAAACGGGTGTGGATAGACAAAAACAAGCCAAGGTTGCAGAGTTAATAAAAAATAGTTTGCATTTTTGCTTAGAGTGCAATGATTTTTCGTTGTGTGGCGGGGGTTGTTTTGCTAGATGGTATGGTAGCAAAACAAAAATGGCATATCCTTCGGAATGTAGTTTGAAGCGGACAGCAATTCATTGTAGTTAATTGGAGAAAAATATAAATTTATGCTTTTAAAAGCTTGACTATATAGCCACTATATAGTTTATGATGAAAAACGAATTTCATAATCGCGCAATAGGTGCCAAAAGGGCTTAATAGGGAAATCGGTGTAAATCCGGTACGGTCCCGCCGCTGTAAAGAGGAGCAACTCCAAATATGTCACTGAGAGAAATCTTGGGAAGGCTGGAGAAGTGATGAATCTGAGTCAGAAGAACTGCCGTTGCATGATCATACCGTTAGACCTGCGAGCGACAGGGATGGGAGATATACAGTGAATACTGTTTATTTTGCATGAAAACTCTGTACGCAAATCGCGTGACAGAGTTTTTTATTATTTTCTATTAATTATTTTTGGAGGAATCTACAATGAAAAGGGATTTTTTACGAAAAAGAACAATTTTAGCCGCGATTGCTTGTACTACATTTGTTTCGTTAGCATTGCCAAGTGTAGAAGCCGCTACCTTAGATGAATATACGCTAGACAATGTTGTTGTTACAGCATCTAAAATGGAACAGAGTGCTTTTAAAGCACCTGCAAATATCAATGTTGTTACGCGTGAAATGTTAGAAAAAAATCATTATGCAAACTTAACGGATGTGCTTAGAGATGTTCCAGGTGTTACTATTCAAAACTATGGAAACGGTGGCGGAAATTATACTTCAAACAGTATTTATATTAATGGAACAAAAAATATTGTAGTTCTTATTGATGGAATGAGAGTAAATACAAATGGTAGTACTTTCTCAAAATTTAATGCTTCAGAAGTAGTAGATATGGATACCATTGAACGAATTGAAATATTAAAAGGTTCAGCATCAACACTTTATGGTTCAGATGCCTCTGGCGGTGTAATTAATATTATTACACGCAAAGTCTCTGCAGGTGATAATAAAACTTCCTTAGAAATTACAGGTGGCAGTTTTGGTAAGGAACAATATAGTTTTTTGAATACGGGAAGAACGGATGACAATGTTTATTGGATGCTTGCTGCGCAAAAAGATATTAGTGGTGATTTTAAGGATGGGCGCAGCAATACAATTCAAAATGAAGTAAATGCAAACGATTTTAATTTTAAAATCGGCAAAGATTTTGATGAAGATACTTCGCTAGTATTTACTTACGAATCTTATCAATCGGATTATTTACGCCCGAAAAATGGCGGTCTTCATGAAACGAAAATTAGTGAAGGTGAAAAAGACCAAAAGAGATTGAGTATTTTATCCACAAATCGTATTTCTGAAAAAGCAGTAAATCAGATTTCGTTATATCAAAATAAAAACTATCTTAACGATAACTATAATGATCCAATGAACGTATGGTTAATGGATTTAGAGACTTCTGGGATCAGTGACCAGGTAACTTATACAACAGAGAATCACACCTTAGTAGGCGGCTTTGATTTTTATCAAGATAAGATCAAGAATTATTCTAGTACAAGTTATGGTTATACAGATGCTTGGCGAGATCGAACGATTACAAATCGTGCCTTTTATTTGCAAGATGCTTGGCATATGAATAATGAATGGACATTAACGACGGGGATTCGGACAGACAATCATTCCGTATATGGACACCACAATACGCCAAGTGTTGTATTAGGTTATGAAGCGAGTGACAATACAAATTACTATATGAGTTATAAGGAATTCTTTATATCGCCAAATCAATATCAGTTATATTCCTCTTACGGAAGTTTAAATTTAGAACCGGAAACAGGAAAAACAATAGAATTTGGTGTGAATCACAAATTTGATAAAACCTTCACGGGTAGTTTCAATATATTTAAGCGAGAAGCAGAAAATATGATCGGATTTAATTCGGACACCTATAAATATTACAATGTTGGGGAAGAAAGTGCCCGTGGCTGGGATGTTCAGTTAACAAAGCAATTTAATGATAATTTTAGTGCCAATGTAGGCTATACGCATTTGTATATTGATCCGGAAAATGCATCTTCAAATCCAAATCGGAATGGATATTTACCGCGCGGTGCTTGGAACCTCGGGATGAAATACGAAAAGGATCAATTTGATATGCAGCTTAACGGCAGAGGCATTATTGATAGAGAAGGGCGCAAAGGGAAAAATATAGCCGATGAATTTACCTCTTTCTGGATTTGGGATGCAGCAATCAATTATCAATTCGAAGACAATGCAAAAGCGTTTATTCGTGTGAATAATATCTTTGATAAATTCTATACAGATCAATGTTATGATATGGATCCAGATGGTAGTTGGTATTCAGCACCAGGGCGTAACTTCCAAGTTGGAGTTCAATATTCATTCTAATCATCAATTCGCACTTTATGATGAAAGCAATAGGGCTGATAACAGCCCTATTTTTCTAATATAAACAAGGCTGTTTCAGTAGGAGGCTCAACTCCCACTGAAATCAGACGCGTAATTCAGGGGCTTACGAGGTCTTTACTTCCGCTTAAAGAAGCGAGGATATTATAAGCAGAGAACCAAAATCTTCGATTTTGTGTGAATCGCTTATTTCGATAGATGACCCCGGTAGCCGTCGATAAATGAGCAATGGAGTAAAAGAATATGAGCAAAATATTATTTATCACCAATATGGAACATCATGAGAGGGGAATGAAAGCAGCTAAGCTTCTTGCTGAGAAAACAAATCAGTTAAATGATGCTTTTGAGCAATTGCAGATAAAAGATAGTGAAATCTGGAATCAACGCTGGGAAGAGAAGCTTTGCGCGTGTGAGTTTGTTTTAGTGTCATGGATGGGGACGGGATTATGCTGTGACTTTTTAAAAAAATCTTCAATCTATATGCAGAAAAACCACATTTACCATCTTTATCACATCATGGATGCTGGTGACGATGTACTGGATTTAGGCTTAACTCCCGAAGAAAAAAATACAATTTTTAAATATTTTAGTTATGGCGGCTTAGAGAATTTCTCGAATTTATGGCTTTGGCTTGCAAAAACATTTTGTAAAAAAAATTGTCAAGTAGAAGAACCAAAACAAATGCCATGGGCAGGGGTATATCATCCTAATTATCCGGATGAAACCTTAAGTATTGAGGAGTATTTGGAAAAGAAGCAATCACTCAATAAGCCGATCATTGGTATGATTTTTTCGCGGGAAGATTGGTTATGGCAGAACTTAGCTTATCCAAATCAAGTAATTGCTGAAATTGAAAGGCAAGGATTTATTCCACTTGTGATTTTTACGACAACAATGGCGAATGAAGAAACAGGGGCGGTTAACTTACAAACCAATATAGAAAAGTTTTTTTATCAAAATGGACACCCTATAATTGACGTGTTAATTAACAATTTTGTTTTTTCTTTGACGGTTACGGGATTTGTTGCATTAGAAGCATTAAAAAAATTAAATGTTCCAATCTTACAAGCATACCATTTATATAATACGTATCAATGGTGGAAGAATAGCTTTGTAGGAATGTCGGCAAATGAATTATCCTATGCGATTGCATTGCCTGAATTTGATGGAATTATTCATAGTGTACCAGTCGCAACACAAGAAGAATTAGAGGATGGGACACATACAAAATGCATATTAGGAGAACGAATTGAGCGGTTAATACAAAAGGCTGGAAAATGGGCTAAATTAAATAAAAAGCAGAACAAAGAAAAGAAAGTTGCAATCATATTTCATAATTATCCGCCAACAAATTCAAACATCGGAAGTGCAGCAAGTCTTGATTCTATTGAAAGTATTCGCCTGTTATTAAAAAGGTTGAAAGATGATGGCTATCAGGTAGATCGTTTGCCTGTAAGTCGCGAAGAATTTATTGCGGATCTAACAAGTCATGCCACCAATGATCGGCGGTTTATTTCAGAAAAACAAATTTTAGAAGCTGACGGGAAATTAACAAAAGAACAATATCAAGCTTATTTTGAAACTCTGCCACAAGAGACAAAAAAACAGTTGCTTCATGATTGGGGAGAAGTGCCAGGCGAAGTATTTTATTATGAGGATACTTTGCTGATTCCGGGGATGAAAAATGGGAATGTTTATATTACGGTACAACCTCCACGTGGATTTGGCGAGGATCCGGCCAAAATTTATCATTCGCCGGATTGTGCGCCAACACATCATTATCTAGCCTTTTATCATTGGATACAAGAGATTTGGCAAGCGGATGCAATGATTCATGTAGGGACGCATGGAAATTTAGAATGGCTTCCGGGCAAAGGCGTAGCGATGTCAAACGCTTGCTATCCTGACATTGCTACGGGAAATATGCCGAATATTTATCATTATTGGATTACCTGTGTTGGCGAAGGAATTCAGGCAAAAAGGCGTAGTGCCGCATGTTTAATCAGTTATTTATCTGCACCGATGACCGTTGCCGGAGTGTATGAAGAGTTAGAAGAGCTAGAAAAACTGTTAGAAGAATATATTCATTTTCAAAAGGATATGGCTGCCGAGCAGAATAAAACGATATTGGAAGATTTAATTAGGCAAAAAGCAGCTGAGTGCAAGATTGAAGAAATTGTTGACCATGGTGATTTTAATGATTATCTTGGGCAATTGCACGTTTTTATTACGGATATAAAAAATATGCAGATTCATAATGGATTGCATATTTTGGGTTGCCCTCCAGAGGGGGATGAACTGATTGAGTATTTGTTAGAATTGACACGGTTAGAAAATGGCGGGATTCCATCGCTGACAAAAACAATTGCGGCCGTGATTTATGGATACGATTATTACGTCTTGTTAGAAAATAGCGGTACGTTACTTCCCGATGGAAGTAAGACTTATGGCATTTTATTAGATGAAATTCGGCAAAAGTGTCGTGAAGTTATTGTGCTCTTGTATCAACAGCAGTTTGAGGTAGAACAAGCAGAACGAATCTTCCATTTATCCTGGACGGAAAAATTAACTGAGCAAGAGCGTACAGAATTGTTAAAAGTAGCTAGATATATTTGTCAGCATATTGCACCAAGTCTACTTTTGACGACGTTAGAAATTGAAAATACCCTGCGAGCACTAAATGGTGCTTATATTGAGCCAAGTGCATCTGGAGCTCCAACGAGCGGTGGTGCGGATTTATTACCGACAGGAAGAAACTTTTATAGTGTTGATCCCAAAACTCTCCCTACAGAGGCGGCTTGGAAAATCGGTAAGACGATGGCGGATAATGTAATCGAACGTTTTATTAATGAGGAGGGGCATTATCCCGAGAGCGTAGGTATTATTTTGTGGGCAACGAGTAATTTGCGTAATCATGGACAATGTGTTGCAGAATTTTTATACTTAATGGGCTTAAAACCAGTTTGGCAAAGCGGCAGCAAGCGGGTGATTGACTTAGAAATTATTCCGCTAGAAGAGCTAAAAAGACCACGAATCGATGTAACTGGACGGATTAGCGGGCTGTTTCGTGATAGCATGTTAGCTTCCATAGATTGGCTAAATAAAGCAGTAGATATGGTGTCTCAGCTTGATGAAAGTCTTGAACTAAATTATGTTCGCAAACATATTTTAGCGGAAGTTGATGAGTTAGTACAAGAAGGCACAGCGAAAGAACAGGCTTGGCGGCAAGCTTCATATCGAATTTTTGGTGATCCACCAGGCGCGCATGGTGCAGGTGTCGGGGCGGTATTAGAAGCAAAAAATTGGGATAATATTGATGACTTGGCCGATGTGTACGTTCGTTGGGGAGCGCATGCCTATGGCGAGGGTTCAGCAGGTTCGTACTTGACAAAGCTATTTAAAAAGCGTTTAGAAAAGATGGAGATTACCTTGCAGAATGTAGATCATCGCGAGTCTTCTATGTTAGCGGGGGATGATTATAATAATTATCGCGGTGGTATGGTAGCCGCTGTCCGCAGTGTAAGCGGTAAAATGCCACGAAACTATGTAAGCGATAGCTCAGATCGAAAAAAAATTCAGTTGCGAAGTTTAGCGGAAGAGTTAAAACGGTGGTTTAGGGGCGAAGCCATGAATCCTAAATATATTGAAGGAATGAAAAAACATGGCTATAAAGGCGCCGGTGATTTAGCGACTTACGTTGCTGTCAGTTATCAATGGGATGCGACAAGCGATGTTATGGAAGATTGGATGTATGAAAAATACGCAGAAAAATATGCATTTGATGAAGAGATGCAAAAATGGATGCAAGAAGTGAATCCATGGGCATTGCACAGAATTGCTGAGGTGTTATTAGAAGCCGATCAGCGTGGATTATGGAATGCGAAACCAGAGACAAAAGCTGAATTGGAAAAATTATTTTTATCCTTAGAAGGAGATTTGGAAGAAATAAATGATGAAAAATAAATGGAAGCAAAAATATCAAATTGGTTTGATTTTATGCAGTATTTTTATATTCCTCTTATGCTGTGGGTGTGGGAAAAGCACAGAAAGCCAACTTTCTCAAGATGCTTATGAGGTCATGGATAGCCAAGGAACCGTGGTAAAGATTCCGCATAAGCCAAATAAAATTTTAACCTTGTCTATGCATACGGACATTATTGCATTAGGCATGGTGACTACAGATAAAATGGTTGGGGTTAATGCTTTATTAGATGATCCTTATAGCTCTAATATTGTTGAAAAGGCGAAGAAGATTCCCGTAAAAATCAAAGACCCTTCGCCGGAGCAGGTTTTTGCATTAAAACCAGATATCATTATTGCCAGTGGTTGGACACCTGCCGATACCGTATCTTCCTTGAGGGATTTAGGATTTCCGGTCATTGTGACGCCAACTGTTGCTAGCTTGGCTGATACGCAAGCTACGATTAAACTAATTGCGCAATCATTACAAGAGGAAGAAAAAGGCGATTTGATTTTAGCAAAAATGAAGGAGGAGCTTGCAGATATTCAAGCAAAAGTTGAACAAATCCCTGACGATCAGCGAAAAAAAATTGTCTTGGTTTCTTTGATGACGACTTATGGCGGAAGTGGCTGTACCTTTGATGCGATGTGTAATTACGCAGGCGTTATCAATGGCGTAGCGGCAGCCGGAATAAAAAATGGACAAGTGTTAACAAAAGAAATGATCGTAGGAATTAATCCGGATATTTTCTTAATGCCTTCCTATCAAGATCATGGAACTTACGATGTTGGCGAATTTAATCAGGAATATTTAAATGATCCATCACTTCAAACGGTTACTGCAATTAAAAATAATGGCTTGCGTTATCCTAGAGAAGGGTATATTTATAACGCTTCGCAAGATTTTGTCTATGGTGTAAGGGAGATTGCTTATGCCGTTTATGGAGATGCGTTTGCACAACCTGCGAATCAGCATATTTCATTTTCAGGTGAATAATAAGAATTTGTAAAGAAAAAGGATTTTTATGGGGATGAAAATTGCATTATTACATTTAAATTTAAGTGGCGGGCCACAAGAAAAAAATCTAAAGGTTTTATGTAAATCAATAAAAATGGCAGCAAAATCTGGTGCGAAATGGATTCTTACGCCAGAGATGGCATTGCAAGGATACTTTTTTACGCAACTGGATCGAGAATATGTTTGGGAGCAAGAGATCACGAATATTATTCAGCCTGTTTTAGATCTGGCAAAGGAATTACAAGTTACAGTTTTTCTTGGTTGTGGTGAACTCGATCATGAAGATGGGAAAAAATACAATAGCTGTCTGATTATTGATGCAAAAGGAGAAATTATCGACAAACATCGGAAACTTAAAATTGTAGGTTCGACAACGGAGGGTTGGTCAACTGCTGGTAAAAAATTGACTTGTTTGCGTTATGAGGGAGTATCTATAGGAGTGTTGGTTTGTGCCGATGCATGGTATGGAGAAAACGGAGCGCAGCTTGGTGAAATGGGAGCAGAATTAATTCTTGTTATTGCTGCTTGGCCGCCAGGCTGTGGCGGCCCTCCGGAAAAAGCTTGGGAACGCTGCTCTAAAATGAGTGGTGGACGTCCTGTGATTGTTTGCAACCAAACGGGAAATACACGCGGAATGAATTGTTTTATTGCGAAAAGTGCGGCAATTATCGATGGAGAGCTGAAGTTTTCCTATCAAGGGGAAGCTGCAATATTAATGATGGACTTTAATAAAAAGGAAAAAGTATTTACTAGTACGCAGTTTAACATCATTTCATTTACATAAGAGCTTGGATAAGTGTTTTTTGGAGGAATTTTGATGAAGAAAATAATTTTTGTAACGAACAAAGAACGTCAAGGGAGTATGATGCAACAGGCATTGAATCTATTAGTCGCAGAAAAAAGACTAGCCAGCGTACATGAAGTCTATCGCGTGAATCATGATACCAATTGGAGTACGTATACACAGATAGAATTTATGAAGGCGGATTTCGTTATTTTTTCCTGGATGGGAATGAGCGATGACCATCCTTTCTTCCAGAAAGCACTTAAACTTTTAAAACAAGAAAAAATAAAGTATTGTCTGTTAGCGAATACACAAGAGGCAAAAAACGCAGATGCATTTTGTTTAGAAATTCAAGCTGAAATTGAACGGTACTTGAATTTTGGCGGGATTGAAAACTATACGAATTTATGGCTTTATGCTGTTGAAAAAAAATTTTGCGAGAAGACCTCGTACCAGATGCCAAAAAAACTGCATTGGAATGGAATCTTTCATCCAGCACATGTTGAGCCGATTTTAGATATTGAGTCCTATTGGAATAACGATTGCGCAACAGACAAGATGACCATCGGAATATTGTTTTCTAGGGAAGAGTGGATATGGCAGGATCTTGATTATCAAACAGCCTTAATAGAGGAAATAAAAGCACAGGGCATGAATGCGATAGCGGTTTTCTGTTTATGGGCAGGAAATAAAGCGGAGGATGTTCCAGGAATTGATGACACAGTAAAACAATATTTTTATCGTCAGGGTAAAGTCATTGTCGATGCGGTAATTACTACCTTCAAATTTTCGTTGACCGTTGGTAAAAGAATCGAAAAGGATTTTTTGCAGCGTTTAAACGTGCCAATTTTGCAAGCGTACACTTTGCGTAAGGATTATGAGGAGTGGCGAAACAGTACGGAGGGAATGGATCCGGTAGAAATTTCTAGTGTTCTTGCGCTAAGTGAATTTGATGGTGTCATTCATTCGCTGCCAGTTGCCAACAAAAAAATTGCTGACGATGGAACGATTTCATATGTACCGAATCATGAGAGATTGCGGCGCGTGGTACAGAAAGCAAAAAAATGGGCAAACTTGCGTCACAAAGCAAATGAAAAGAAAAAAGTTGCAATAGTTTTTCATAATGTGCCGGCAAATAATTCAAATGTTGGCAGTGCTGCCGGATTAGATTCGCCGGCAAGCATTAGGAATTTATTAAAGAGAATGCAGGAAGAAGGTTACTTTGTTGACCATGTTCCGCCAGATGGTCAAATCTTTATCGAAGAATTGTTAGCTGGCGTAACGAATGATCGGCGGTTTTTGACAGATAAACAGATAGAAAATACACCAGCCAGAGTCACTAAACAGGAGTATCAGAAATTTTTTTCAACGCTTCCGAAAGAGACTCAAATGGAGCTGAATGCGCATTGGGGAGATGCGCCCGGCGATGTGTTTTGTTACGATGATGAACTGCTCATCCCGGGGATTTTAAATGGGAATGTTTTTATTAGTGTGCAGCCACCGCGCGGATTTGGTGAAGACCCGGGGAAAATACTACATTCACCTGATGCACCGCCGCCCCATCATTATTTGGCGTATTATCATTGGATTCGCGATCTATGGCAAGCGGATGCCGTTATGCATATTGGTACGCATGGTTCACTAGAATGGCTGCCGGGGAAAAGCGCGGCATTATCAGATACCTGTTATCCGGATTTGGCACTTGGTGATTTGCCGAACCTTTATCCGTATTTGATTACGATTGTCGGTGAAGGAACGCAGGCAAAAAGACGCGGCGCAGCTTGTTTGATTGGTCATTTGCCACCGCCGATGAGCCATGCGGGCGCTTATGAAGAAATGGCTGAATTGGAAAAATATTTAGAAGAGTACATACATTTTAAAGCTTATCAGCCGGCAAATCTTGAGGCGGTAAAAGCGAAGATTAATGAAAAAGTTTTAGCGTTAAATCTAAGCGAGGATATGAAAACGAAGCCAACAGAAAATTTTGATGACTATGTACAAGAACTGCATTGCTATATTACGGATATTAAAAATTTGCAAATTCGGACGGGTTTACATATTTTAGGGAATGCGCCGGCGGACCAACTTCTACAAGATTATCTGCTGGCATTAACGAAAGTTGAACACGATGATTTGCCTTCACTTCCCAAAGCGATTGCAAAAGCGTTTCATCAGGATTATTACTTATTATTAGAAAAAAGTGGACAGCTTTCTGCCGATGGAATAACGAGTAATGGCGTCGGTTTAGATAAAATTCGTACCCATTGTCAGGAAGTCGTCAGTCTGTTAGCTGATGCATCTTATGATGTAGAGCGGTTAGGGCAGTTGCAGTATTTGGACTGGTATAAAGGGTTGGCAGAAGAAGCAAAATGCGAGATTCAGCGTGTTGCTGCATTTATTTGTAAGACGTTAGTCGGTAATTTAGAAAAGACAACACAAGAAATTGAAAACTGTTTGTCTGGATTATCTGGGAAATATGTTGAACCTGGCCCGGCTGGAGCACCGACGAGCGGAGCAATCGAAGTTTTGCCAACCGGAAGAAATTTTTATGGGGTTGATCCAAGTAAATTACCTTCGCCAATTGGTTGGACTTTAGGCACGTCTTTAGCGGATAGTGTTATTTCGCGTTATTTGGCAGAAGAAGGGTGCTACCCCGAAAACATTGGGATGATTCTTTGGTGTGGGGCAAATTTAAGAAGTCGTGGACAATGCGTGGCGGAGTTTTTATATTTATTAGGGGTTAAACCTGTGTGGAAAAAAGGCAGTATGCGTGTCGTAGGCTTGGAAGTTATTCCTTTAGAAGAATTAAAGCGTCCGCGTATCGATGTAACGGCAAGAATCAGCGGTTTGTTTAGAGACGGAATGCCAGCGGCAATGAAATGGTTAGATGAAGCAGTGCGTATCGTCGGTGAACTTGATGAAGATATTGAAGCAAATTATGTTCGCAAGCATATGCTTAGCGATGCTGAGGAAATGAAAAAAGAAGGCGTTGCGCCAAAAGATGCTTGGCAACAGGTCGGCTGTAGACTTTTTGGCTGTAAACCCGGTGCGTATGGTGCTGGGGTTGGTAATGCATTAGAAGCGAAAAATTGGGAAACTGTAGACGATTTAGCGCAAATTTATTTGCAATGGGGCGCACATGCTTATGGCGGACAGCAAAATGGAACGTATAGGCCAAACTTGTTCACAAAGCGATTATCGGTCATGGATATTACGATTAAAAATGAAGATAACCGCGAGGCAACGATGCTGGATTCAGATGATTTTAATGCATTTCATGGCGGATTAATTGCAGCTGTTCGCAGTTTTAAAGGGTCTGCGCCGCGCTCATATTGTGGAGACAGCTCAGATCGGCAAAAAGTTGTTGTGCGCAGTTTAGGAGAAGAGTTTAAACGGATTTTTCGCGGGGAAGTGATCAATCCGAAACATATTGAAGGAATGAAAAAACATGGCTATAAAGGTGCGGCAGATTTAGCTGGGGCGATTGCTCGTTGCTATGATTGGGATGCGACTAGCTGTGTAATGGAAAATTGGATGTATGAAAAAATTGCTGCAAAATATGCGTTAAATAAAGAGATGCAGGACTGGATGAAAAAGGTGAATCCGTGGGCTTTGCAGAGGATTGCGGAAAAACTTTTAGAGGCACAGCAACGTCAAATGTGGCAAGCGAAATCGGAGACTTTAGAGGAATTAAAATCACTTTACTTATCAATTGAAGGTGATCTGGAAGAGCGAAGTGAGGATTAATTTGCGGGAGGCATAGCAATGAAATTGGCAATTTTGCTGGAAAGTCATCAAATGATGTCTTTTTTGGAAGCAAAGCAAGAAATGAAAGAAGTGGAAATCAATTTAGCAATCATCGATCGATTATCAGATCCTGTATTTAGAAAAGAATATCTTGCTTATTTGGCCGAACAAGCAGATTTAATTTTTTTGATTCCATCTACGCACGGCGTTTGGGAAGAAATTTCAATGCAGTTAAAAATAATCGGACAGCATAAGCCAATGTTGTCGACCTCACATCGACCGGAATTTTCTATTTTTACTACAGTGAATGAGAAATTTCCCGCGATAGTACAAGCGTACTTAACAATTGGCGGCAAAGAAAACGTAAAAAATGCATTGTATTTTTTATTAAAGGAAATATTGGGAGCTAAAGTGCAAGTAGATGCACCGCAGGCAGTTGCTTGGCAGGGCATTTATGTTTCGCAAAAAGCGATTGTGTTAGAAAATCTCGCAGCATATTTAACGAATCCTACGCTTTATCAGGAAGAAAGAAAAACGATTGGGATTTTATTTAGCCGCAGTATGTGGCTAAATCATGATACTGGGATTGTAGATGCATTAATAAAAGAAATTCATGCAAGTGGCTATAATGCTTTGCCGGTGTTTAGCGTTGACCGTCATGATCCTAAAAATGGGCGGCAAGATAATATTTCTATCATTGAAAATTACTTCATGAAAAATAAGCAGCCGTTGATTGAGGCGTTAATTGATTTACAAGTATTGTTTCTGATTTCTCGTAATCGCGAGGGGAAAATTGAAGAACATCCCGGCTACACGCTGCTACAAGAGTTGAATGTACCGATTTTTAAAGGCGTGATTATCAATAGCCAGACAGAAGGGGAATGGCGAAAGAATCCGTTTGGAATACCAACGACATCTATTGTAACTTCGATTACCATGCCAGAATGTAGCGGTGTAATTGAACCTATCGTCATTGGGGCTTTAAAAGAGGCTACACAAGCCGATTGGGATGAAATTCCATCACATGTGCCTATCCTAGAACGCATTCAGTTTTTGTGTCGGAGAATTAAAAAGTGGATGGCACTTCGTGAAAAAAATAATGGCGAGAAGAAAATCGTTTTTATCTTACATAATAGTGTTTGCCATGGGGTGGAACTCACTGTCGGAGCGGCAAATGGATTAAATGCATTGGAAAGTTTAGTCCAGTTAATGAAAAAAATGAAATTGGCTGGGTATCAAGTAGACTCCATTCCCGATTCAGGAGAAAAACTGATTGAACTGATTATGCAGCGGAAAGCAATCTCAGATTTTCGCTGGACACCGGTAGAAGAGATTGTGAAAAAGGGCGGTGTATGGAAAAGTATCAGCCTTGATGAGTATCTTAGCTGGTTTAATCGCTTTCCCAAATCAGTCCAAGAAGCAATGAAAGAAACTTGGGGGAATCCGCCGGGCGAAGAGCAGGAGGAAGTTCCGCCCGCGATGGTATATGATCAGAAGATTTTAGTTACGGGGGTTCAATTTGGCAATGTTTTAGTTTGTGTACAGCCAAAGCGCGGCTGTGCGGGAGCGCGATGTGATGGAAAGGTCTGTAAGATTTTACATAATCCACTTTGTCCGCCAACGCATCAGTATGTAGCAACGTATCGTTGTTTTGAAGAGTTGTGGGGAGCTGATGCAGTTGTTCATGTAGGAACGCATGGAAGTTTGGAGTTTTTACCGGGGAAATCAATTGGTTTAACAGAAAGTTGTTACCCTGAAATTACCTTAGGAACAATGCCTAATCTTTATATCTACAATACGGATAACCCTGCCGAGGGAGCGATTGCAAAGCGTAAAAGTTATGCAACGTTAATTGGACATATGCAAATGATGATGCAAAATGTTGCGCCTTATGGAGCAATGGAAAAACTGGCGGTGTTGCTCAATGATTATGCACGATTAAATCATGAGCAAAAATGCCGAGCTGATACATTCAAACAAAAGATTCTTTCCCTTGCAATTGCTGAAAAATATCTGGCAGAAGAGAAAAATGAAAAAGATGAAGAGCGGATAATCTGCCAGTTGCATCAAAAAATAGTGCGATTAAAACAACGCATGTGTCCCAAAGGAATGCATACCTTAGGCAAGCCGCCGGAAGACAAAGAAAAAATGGAATACATACGAATGGTATTGGCTTACGATGGCGGGGCAGCAGGAAATCTAAGTAGGTTGATTGCTGAAATTATAGGCTTAGATTACGATGAATTGTTAGAAAAACCATACAGTTATAGTCAAACTTTTGCTAAGACCTATGACGAACTGCTCGACGCAATTGCAGGATATGAAAAAGAATTTATTGCTATGTTCGCCCAAGGCAATGAACAGAGTGAATTAGTGGCGCGGTTTATTCTTGGGGAAAAAATAAAATCTTATGAAAAAATTTCAAAATTAGATTGCTGGCAACAGCGAATTAAAAAAATGTCGTTGGATATAGCTGCATCTGATGAAATTCAGGGCATTTTGCAGGGCTTAACGGGCGGGTATTTACCGACGGGGCCGGCAGGTCTTATTATCCGTGGGCGCAGTAATGTTTTACCGACGGGAAGAAATTTCTATAGTGCAGATCCTACGGGGATTCCAACGAAGGCAGCCTGGAAAACAGGTCAAAATTTAGCCGAAGGATTAATTCTTCGTTATCAAAAAGAATCTGGAAGATATCCGGAAAATTGTGCGATTGTTTTATGGGCTTCGGATTGCATGTGGTCAGATGGGGAAGTCGTTGCGCAAATTCTCGCATTGCTTGGCGTTGTGCCAAAGTGGAATGAAAGTGGGGAAATTCAAGGCTTTACAGTGCAACCGATCGATGAGCTAAAACGTCCGCGCATTGATGTTACGCTTAGAATCAGTGGGGTATTGCGAGATGCTTATCCCAATATTCCCGAATATCTTAATGAAGTGATTCAGACTGTTGCACGACTACCGGAACCTATACAAGAAAATTTTGTGAGAAAGCATACCTTGGAAAATTTAGCAGAAGATACGCCAGAAAGTTGGGAAATTGCGGCGACGAGAATTTTTGGCGGTCAGGAAAATACCTATGGAACGGGGATTAACCTTGCAATTTTAGCTTCAGCTTGGCAAAATGAGCAAGATTTAGCAGATGTTTTTTTAACGTGGAGCGCTCATCTCTATGGAAGCAATGGTAGTGCAAAAACTTCCTTACAACAATTAAAAAAGCAGCTGGCAACCGTTGACCTTGTCTATAATAAATCGTCGAATGATGCACATGATTTATTGGGTTCAGCTTCGCATTTTAGCTATATGGGCGGTCTTGCGACGACGGCAAAGCTCTTGCAAAAAAATCGCGAAATCAAAACGTATTATGGCGATACGCGCAATGAGCGAAAGATAAGAATTACTAGTTTAGCTGAAGAAATCGCCGAAACGGTGCAGACGAGGTTATGCAATCCTCAATGGATTGCAGGCATGAAAGAAAATGGTTATAAGGGTGCGGGAGAAATCGCGAAACGCATCGCCAATGTTTATGGATGGGATGCAACAAGTGGAGCAGTAGGGGATTGGATATTTGATGCAATTGCCCAAACTTATATTATGGATAAAGCTATGCAAATGTGGTTTAAAGAGCATAACCCATGGGCAATGGAAGATATCAATCGTCGTATGCTTGAAGCCGTGCAGAGAAATTTATGGAAGCCTGAAAACGAGGTTTTAGAAGCGTTGAAAAGATCACATTTAGAAGTCGAAGGCTGGATGGAAGAGTCCGTTGGTGAAATTGATGGAGATTTTCAGGGCAGTGCAGTGAATCTTTATACACCGGCGGATGTTCCGGCGTGGAAAGCTAGATTATTAAAGTAGACGCAGACAAAGTGGATTTGCGACGAAATCATGATACTTCTAGTTAGGCAAGAAAGGCGGAGAATGAAAATAAAAGGAAAAAACATAATTTTATGTATAGCTGTCGTTTTAGCCTTGCTCTTTTCTCAGGGGCATAGTTTTGCGGCAAATCAAGCAGTTAACTTACAAGTGGATCTTCCATATTCCCTAGGCATCGCAAAACAGACCGTTATGCCGGATGAAATTTTTATGATGAGGATAACGGTATTTCATCCACAAACGAATCGGGAACGCGTGACTGTTCAGATTGAGGTTCCGCAAGGCGTTGAGTTTGTAGATGCGAATGAAATATGGACGTACGAAGAAAAACAGCAGGAGCAAATTTATCAAAAGGAAGTGGAGTTTTCGGAAGGGTATGGAAACTGGTTTGATTTTTTGCGGTTTCATGCGCGGGCAGAGGGCGAGTATTCTTTTACGATAAAAGTGATTTCTGAAGAAAAAACAATCGAAGTAAAGAAAGTTTTAACAGTAATAAAGAATTTAGCCGCCACGGCAGGTGACTTGAAAATCAGTAAAATTGTTGTACCTTTTGACGAAGAGGGAAAATATGATGACCGTATGGATCAAGCAACTTTATTGCTTCGTGATACTACCTTAGATTATTATAAAAATTTATTTACCGGAAAAGGTGCAACCAATACGGCAGCAGAACGCGTACATCCAGTGACGAATATGCTAATTTCTGTTGCTAATCCAGCTCGGCAGCAGAAACTGCTGCTCTTAAGGGCGCATTTACTTGATAAGAAAACGGGTGAGCGGATTCCTGGGTTAATCAGTCCTCGAAGTACTGCCGATGAAGATAATATGGAACTTAATGAAGAATACGATAAAATTCATGGATTATCGGCGTTTATTGCATTAGATGGGGAAAAAGAACAAAAAGTGAGAATGCCTGTTTATGTAGACGAAGCGGAGATTAAAAGTGGCGAAGTGATATTAAAAGTAGAAGGATATGATGGAGAGAATAAAATTGTTGAATACGCAATGCCAATTAAAGTGATTCATCGGGATGAAACAGCGGCGTGGATTACGTCAGTTATGTTTATTTTCGTTCTGCTTCTTTTGCCATTTATCCTATCTAAAAAACGCTTGAAGCAAATGAAGAGCCGTTGGCTGATTACTGCTGCTTTATTCGGTGCTACTGCTTTTGCGGTAGTTAGTTTGCCGACGACGTTTATTAGTGACTTTTTTCATATTATCTTAGGCCCGTTTAGTTTCTTGATTACTGGAATGTTTAGCGGAATTTTAATGTATATGCTGCTTTGTAGTTTAGTAATCTTGATTCCTCATATGGGGATTGTTTCCTTGATGCTGTTTGTAAAGATGTTAATTAATATGATTGTTTTTGGTCATATTTCGCCAATTTCGCTATTGCTTGTCGGTGTACAGGCAGTTTTATTAGAAGGCTTTCTCTATGGAATGGGAATTACAAAAAAAACAACGGGCGAAAGAGCAGATCTTTCCGCTGAAAAGCGGATTGTATGTTCACTCTTTTTGGCTTGCGGAATAGCCGACGCAATCTCAACTTATGTGAATTTGCAAGCCATGGCGTTCTTATATAGATTGTATTACGCGCAATGGTATATTCTCTTGTGCACGTTTATTAGTGGTTTCCTCTATTCGGGAATCGGGGCAGTTTGCGGATTTTACTTAGGAAAAGAGTTAAAAAAGGTAGGTGGTGATTGATGCAAGGAATTGTTGAGGCAAAAAATGTTTCCTTTACTTATGGAAATAAAACAGTGCCTACAGTATGCAAGATTAATTTTTCCATCAATAAAGGCGACTTTATTTTAATTACAGGGCAATCAGGTTGTGGAAAAAGTACAATTTTAAAAATGCTCAATGGGCTAATTCCTCATGAAAGTGGTGGCAGTTTTAGCGGTGATATCTATATTGCTGGGAAAAATACCCGCGATTTTTCTATTGCTGATTTAAGTTCAATGATTGGGTTAGTTTTTCAAAGTCCGGAGGATCAAATTTTCTCGGCGACGATTTTTGATGAAGTTGCATTTGTTTTAGAAAATATGGGGTTAGAAACGGAGCAAATTAAGCTACGTGTGCAAGAGGTATTGAAAGAAGTTGGCCTATCGGGCAAGGAAAAGGATAGCATTCATGCATTGTCTGGCGGGCAGAAACAACGTCTGGCTGTGGCATCCGTTCTAGCGGCAAAACCAAGTGTTTTAGCACTGGATGAACCGATTAGTCAGCTTGATCCGGTGAATGCAGAAAACTTATTACAAGTACTTACAAAATTAAATAAAGAACATGGAATCACGATCGTCTTAATTGAACATCGGCTGCATGAAGTGATTCGAGTTTGCAATCGCATGTTGATTATGGAAACCGGGGAAATTGTTTGGGATGGTTCGATGAAGCAAGCACTAGAAAATCCGCAAATATTTAGCGGGCACGGGCTAAGATTACCACAGACAATAGATCTTTGCTCGCAGTTGGGAATTGCCATACATAAAGATTATATTGCAGATGCAGTACAGGGAATTTTGAAAAAATATCCTGAAATAAATACGCGTAAAAAAGAAATGAACCTAACGGATTCTTTAAAGAAAAAAGTATTAATCACTGTGGAGAATATTGGGTTTGGTTATGAAAATCATCCGCAGGCAATATTGAACGATTTTAATTTAACGGTACATCGCGGTGAGATTATTGCACTGATGGGAACCAATGGGGCGGGGAAATCTACTTTGCTTCAGTTGATTGCGGGGATTTTTACACCGCAATCCGGCAGAATTTCCATTGATGGAGTAAAAGGCTCGCCGATTGGCACAGTGGGAATGGTGATGCAAAATCCAGATTTAATGTTGTTTAATCCAACGGTTCGGCAGGAGATTTCCTATGCAGCAGAGCAGTTTGGTAAAAACGATGCAGCAAATCAAAGGTATTGTGAGAGTTTGTGCAGTGCCTTGGCGTTAAGTGAAGTTGTGGAAGAATTCCCCTTAGCGCTTAGCCGCGGACAAAGGCTTAGAGTAGCGATTGCCAGTATCCTAGGATTTAAGCCGGCAATTGTTCTCCTTGATGAGCCGACAACCGGTCAGGATATTTCTCGGATTGAAGATATTCTAGCAGCAATTCATCATTATGCAAATGAAGGGGGAACTGTAATTTTTTGTACGCATGATACAGAAATTGCGGCGCGTTTTGCTGAAAGAATTGTTGTAATGACAGAAGGAAAGATTGTTGCAGATGGAAAGCCGGAAGATGTTTTTAGCAATGCAGATATTTTGGCTGCAAGTGGGCTGAAACAGCCGCCAATTATTGCAATGAGCCAGCAGCTTGGAATCGGGAAGATAACCTCCGTAGAGGAGGTGGTTTTACATGTTCAGCAAACAAGTTTTAGAAGTCACAGCAAAAAACACGCTGTTTCATAGACTGGATGCACGCACAAAATTGTTATTTGCAGCAGCCGTCAGTATGGGTGTTTTACTTATTGACAGTCCGCTGACTTTGTATTTTATCTTTCTCTTTGTATTATTCATGCACTTTATCGCGAAATCATCATTTTCAAAATGGCTGGTATTAATGTTGATTATTTTGATTGGTGTATGGGGTTCTGTCGTAAGTCAAGCGATGTTTTACAATCAATTGCCGCGTACGCCGATTCTTTGCTTATTGGCAATAGATGAAAGTCGGTTGATGATGAGCGACGGCATTTATTTGTATCGCGAGGGGATTCAATATGGTGCGCTGCAAGCTTTGCGGGCGGCGACAATGGTAAGTGCAGGGATGCTGCTTTGTTGGACGACAGATCAAAGGGATTTATTAAAAGGCTTTATCTATTGGAAAATGCCTTATGAATTAGCGTTCATGAGCATTACAAGCTTAAGATTTTTACCGGATATCGTTACGGAGACAATGACGGTGATGACAGCACAGAAACTAAGAGGGGCAAAACCGTTTCGGTCTTTAAAAATCAATCGTTTAATTCATACGCTATATCAGATTTTATATCCAATCTTAGCGCGAACGATTAAACGAGCGGCTACATTGGCTCTTTCTGTAGAGTCGAGAGGTTTTGGCAGAAGCTTACGCGTGCAAAACTTAAACCCATGGGGCGGCAAAGAAAAAATTTTTGCAGCAGGAATTGGAATATTGATTTGCATTCTTTTTGGGGTCAAGATTATCTATTGGCTGCAATTTAATGGGATTTTGTATTTCCCTTCATTTCGGCCGGTTTATGATTTAGTGAAAATATGGTTATGAGGCAGGAAAAATGAATAATTTAAAAAAATGGCGCAATGTGCTGATGATTGGACTTTTTATTTTTACTTTCATTATGATTGGCATGCATCTTTACTTTGAAAATCTACCTAAAATCTTTTCTGCCGATGAAAAAACATTATCAGGGCAAGAGAGTTGGGAGCACAAATGCAAGTCTGTTGTCGATGTAGATTTAGGTGAAGTTGAAATTAGAGGATTTAATCATATGGGAAGTATTCGGGCCTATATGGAGTTTTCAGCGGATGAAAAAAGATTGGCAATTGGAACAGACAGCGGCGAAATTCTTCTTTTGCAAACAGAGGATGGGAAAATTCTTTGGCGACAGCAAGTTGGTATTGGGAAAATTACAGCTTTGGCTTTTTCGCCCGATGGACAATCTATTTACGTGGGGGAAACGAGTCCGGAGGGCAGGATGATTTGTCTGGAAAGTCAGACTGGTAAAGTAACTTGGAATTATAAGACGGTTGAAGATATCGGCGTAGATTTAAAGCATGGCAGCTTACCGGGAACGGTGAAAATCATTTGTGATCAAGAAAAAAATGTGTATTTTTTAAGTAAACGCTATGAAAATGATCAAAATGGGAAAATCGTTTATCGAGCAAAGATTTTTTGCTTTGATGAGCAGGGCGAAAAAAAATGGGCAATGCCAAATGCAAGTAATCTAGATGCATGGGTGGATTGGATTAGCGTAGATGAAAAAATGAATACTTTGGTATTTGGCACGGCCAATGTTTCAGGAATGCAGTATGAATTTGCCGATTCGCTATATTATGTAAATGCTAAGACGGGAGAAATAAAAAATAGCGTGCAGATTGCAGGCATCGTTCCTTATGAAAAAACTGCAATGCGTGGCAGTCCGAACATTAGTGTTGATGGAAATTTTGTGTCCGCAATGGCGAGCGATGGGAGAGCTTTTCTCTACGATGGAAAAGGTACTTTGCTATGGAAGCGTACGTTAAGCGAACCTAAAAAGTTTGGTGATGTTTATTTAAACGCAGTAGGAAGAGATGCCTTTATTATTAAGGATTATGTAGTTTTTTCTACGCTGAATACCTATAATAGTGCGAATTGGCAATTGCCAACTCCGGTAGAACATCCAAGCAGCAATAGTATTTATGTTTTTAATAAAACCGGTGAGTTCCTCTACCAATGGAAGGCAGGCGGCGCTGTAGAAGATGTAGCCTTTGCCTATCCTTATGCGGCAATTGCAGTAGGAAAAAATACAAAAACCAAAAATGTCGAAGTTCATGGATTAAGACTTTTAAATTTAGAAACTGGTGAAATTGAAGTGCAGATTCCGACTAAAGGGCCGAATATTGCGGCGGCCATTAGCAAAAATGGCACGTATATCGTAGCGGTTGAAGTACCGTTAAAAAAGAATGATGGCACGGTTGTCGGAACTTATACTTTACATTTGTTACGAAATGAGGAGAGAAAAAATTGAATTTATTCAGACAAAGAAAAAAGAATCAGTTAAAGAAAATTGTAGCGATAGGATTATCTACGTTAGCTGTATCTTCGTTAGGGTATGCGAATGAGGTTGTCGATGAATACGAGCTTGATACCGTTGTTGTTACTGCGCAAAGATATGAAAAGAAAGATATTGATGTTGCAGCGTCAACTGATGTATATACGGCAGAGGATTTACATCGCACAGGGGCGCGTAATGTGCAGCAGGCATTATCTATGGCGACAGGATTGGTTTATGAAGCAAAAGGGCCAGGTGGAGTTACCAATAGTACGATGACAAGTAAAATTATTATTCGTGGGGTAGAAAAAGGGACGCTGGTATTGATTAATGGAACACCACTTAATTTACGCGGTTTATATAATTTGGAGGATATTCCACTTGAAAGTATTGAAAGAATTGAAGTGGTAAAAGGAGGCGGCTCTGTTTTATATGGAAGTGAAGCCACTGGTGGCGTTATCAATATTATTACGAAGAAATCTTCAAAAGGCGTAAGTCGCACTTCGATTTCCACAGGGTTTGGAAATTATGGACAAGAAAATTACAACTTAAATGTACAAGAAAATAAAGTTGGCTTTAGTTACACTTATGATAAGTGGGGCGAAGTAAATGGTGTAAGTCAAACGCAAGATACAAAAAATAGAACAATGGAAACAAATTGTAATAGTTCTGAAAAGAATAATGTTACGTTAAATTATTCTTTTGATGATAAATGGGACATGGTATACATGCATGATGAAGCTTTAAATCGTCGTTCTACCTCCTTTGCTGATGGATGGGAAGATTTAAGTGGAACGGATCAAATTCAAAGACGTCATAAATTCACGAAAGATTTCTTGCAATTTAATTATAAATCTGATGACGTAACGGGGAATGTTTTCTATAATGCAAATTCACTTGATAGTACGGCATACACCTTTTATACGACGGCAGGGAAGAAAAATAAAGTGCCAACACTTTCTACAAATACTTTAGAAAAAAATCGAACATCTGGCTTTGATATTCAAAAAGTATGGGAACAAGAAAATGGAAAAATTCTTTTTGGGACAACGTATCAAAATGAGGTATATAAACCAAATTTGCGTAGTTCTGCAGATAAAAATCGATCGCGAAATAATTTTTCTGTCTATGGACAATGGGAAACGGAATTAAATGACAGTGATACTTTTACATTGAGTGGTAGGGAAAGCTGGACAACTGGTGCTGATGAAGATAAAAATTTTAATAACTTTAGCGCACAGGGACAATTTTTACATAAGATAAATGAAGATGAAAGCATTTATGCAAGCATTGGACAATCCTTTGTTATGCCTACATTTGGTCAGATGTATTCTAAAGAGGGTAGTATTGTTATTGGTAATGCGGATTTAAGACCACAAACAGGTATGCATTATGAACTTGGCTGGAAGAAAAATCATGAAGATCATAAATGGCGAGTTGCACTTTTTAATTATACAATCAAAGATAATATCAGCTCTAGCGCGCAAAAAGTTGGTAGTGAAACTTGGTATTATTACATGAATGAAGATTTAAGAAATACTGGGATTGAATTAAGTGCAGAAGTCAAAGAAAATAATGGTTGGTCTTATAATTATGGCGTAGTATATAACAATCCAGAGTCAAAATTTTCTACAGATAAACCAGGGGCGAAAACTTATTGGGATAGAAACTATGGCAGATGGCAATTAAATGGTGGTGTTACGTATCAAAAAGAGCAATGGACAGCGAGCTTAATGATGAATTATCTTGCTGATCGTGTGATTACACCAAGCAGTGAACATTCTTATAAAGTCAAACCATATTTATTGGCAAATCTTAATGTGGATTATCAAGTGGATGATGAAAGTACTCTTTCTTTAAGTGTTGAAAACTTGTTTAATCGTAAAGATATTATCAGCCATGCAAGCGAAACGTTTGCGACACCTACAAATTATATGCTTAAGTATAAACGGACTTTTTAATCTATTATAACTCTAAGCAAGATTTCCCCCACTTCTATAGGTGGAGGGAACAGCTCTAAATAACAGGCGATGAGCATAATCTTTCGCCTCGTTGAAACGCCGAGTGGTAAGTTTTCCTGCGGAAAACCTTGAACAATGGCGTTATAATTTATTTAAAACTAAGTTGGATTTCAGCGGCAAGTGAAGGCTTTCGCTGAAATCATTTCATTTGGAAAGATGAAAAAGAAGGTGAATGAGATGCAGCAGACCTTTTTAAAATTAAAGCAACGACCTTGGTTGGCTTTAATCATTTTTATTTTGCTAGTCAGTAGCATTTTTATTATAAAAAATTTATTTGTGCAAAAAAAAATGAACCGAGAGATGACGAAGCCCGTGGTAGCTGTAGAAACAGTAGAGCGGCGTGATATGTCAAAACGGATAAGCTTTTATGGCGAGACGGTTGCTAATATCCAGGTGGATATTTCACCTAAATATTCTGGGAGAATCAAAGCTGTTTATGTTTCTTTAGGGCAAAGAGTCGAAGCTGGTGAACTCTTAATTTTACAAGATAATGAAGACGTGGCTATTTCCATTGATGAAAACAAAGCACAGATTCGCCAAGCACAAGCAGAGCTTACTGAAGAGAAATCTTTTTACCAAGCATCCTATGACAGAGTGTATGCGGATTATCAGCGAAGCAAAATTGATTATGAACGCTATCAAACCTTATATGAAACAGGTGCGATCTCCAAGCAAAACTTAGATGAAAAAGAGCAGGCAATGGTAAATTGTAAAGCGGCTTTAGATACATTAGAAAATCAATGGATGGATAGTGAAGTTCCAGCTGTTGTTGAGGCAAAGATAGCATCATTAAATAAGCTGAACCAAAAACATAAAGCATTAACAAAGGAAAAAGAAGATTTATATTTGCGAGCTCCCTGTAGCGGAATTATTGGGTTTCGTAATGCAGAAATAGGTGCATTTGCACAGGTTGGGCAACGATTACTATCCGTAATCAACAATGATAAATTTTATGTGGATTGTGAATTAGCAGAAGGGGATATTGCAGCTGTGCAGACTGGAATGCAGATTAGCATGCATGTAGACGCATTACAAAGGGATTATCTCGGAACGATCATTTATGTTAGTCCGGCAGTTGATAAAGAAAAGAAAGCTTATACAATGCGCATTGAGCTAGACAAAACAGATGAGATTTTGAAATCGGGAATGTTTGTAAGTAGTGAGATTGAAATCATTCAGCGCACAAATACCTTATTTGTTCCGAAAGAAAGTTTAGTTGAAAAAAATGGCCAGCAGTATCTATATATTGTGAATGAAAAAGATGAAGTTCGGGAACGGAAAGTTACGATTGGTTTTCGCAACGATGAAAGCGTAGAAATTTGTAGCGGTTTACAGGCAGGTGAAACTGTTGTTGTTACAAATTTAGCAAGAATGAAGGATAAAATTAAAGTCCAAAGAGAAGAAAATGGGCAAAAGCGGGATGGTGAATAATGAATATCACGAAATTTTCTATTCAGCGTCCGATTGGAATTTGTATGGTGGTTGCCTTTTTTGTTGTCTTAGGACTGTATAGTTATTGGCGTATTGGTGTTGAACTTTTACCGGAAATTAACACACCCTATGTATCTATCAATGTAAAATATGCAGGAGCAAGTGCAGAGTCAGTAGAACAAGAAGTAATCAAGCCGTTAGAAGATGCACTTTCATCAGTTTCAGGTGTTAAACGGATGACTTCAACTGCGAATGCGGAAAAAGCGTCCATTTTATTAGAAATGGAGCTATCGACAAATGCAGATTATGCAGCAATTGATGCTTCTAAAAAAGTAAATGCAATTCGGCAAAAGCTGCCGGATGATATTGATGAACCTGTTGTCTCCAAATGGGATATGAATACGTCCCCTATTTTGGAAATTGCCGTATTAGCTCCGACGCCGTTAGGTGAAATTTATACAAAAACGGAGAATACTTTTGTTGATCGAATCCAGCAAGTCGATGGTGTAGCAGACGTTGAATTAAATGGTGGAAGAGATAGAGAAATTGCCATTGAAGTAAATAAAGATAAATTGGCCTTTTATCGGCTGAGTTTAGAGCAAGTTACAAATTTACTTAAAAGTGAAAATAAATTGTTGCCAGCCGGAACGATTTATACAGATGTGCAGCAGAGTGATGTACGTTTATTGGCACAATATCAATCAAAAGAAGAAATCACTCGCTTGAAACTTAAAAACTTGGATGGCGTAGAAATTCCACTTACTGCTTTTGCGACAATAAAAGAGCAGGATGCCAGAGTGGCGCGTTATGCGAGAGTAAATGGCGAAGATGCCGTTACCCTGACCATTTACAAAAATAGTGATGCCAATGTCGTAGCTACGGCAGATGGTGTATTAGAAAAAATAAAAGATATAGAATTGGATTATCCACAATATCGCTTTGTTACAGTTGTAAATTCAGGGAAATATGTAAAGGAATCGTTACATAATACTTTAGGTACATTATTCGAGGGACTACTGACGACGAGTCTGGTTCTTTATTTCTTTTTGCGTGGTTGGCGTTCGATGGTTGCGGTTATGATTGCAATTCCTACGTCGTTAATTTCTACTTTCTTTATGATGTATATTGCAGGCTTTACCTTTAATATGATGTCTTTAATGGGAATGGCATTGTGTATAGGGATATTAGTCGACGATTCCATTGTCGTTTTGGAAAATATTCATCGCCATATGATGATGGGAAAAAAGGCGGAGGTTGCAGCTGAAGAAGGGCGAACTGAAATTGGTATGGCAGCGGTTGCAATTACGTTATGTGACATTGTTGTTTTTATGCCAATTGCTTTTATGTCGGGATTTACAGGACGTTTCTTTTGTCAATTTGGGATGACGATTGTTTTTGCAACACTTTTTTCACTTTTTGTATCGTTTACGCTGACGCCAATGCTGAGTGCAAAGTTTTTTTCAAAGGGGTTAAAAACGCCCAAGGGAAAAATTTGGATAAAAATTGATGCTGTAGAGAAAAAAGCAGCAGAACGATATGAAGAAATTTTAACGCATTGTTTAGCCAAGCCAAAAAAAATATTGGGATCAATGTTCTTGCTCTTTGTTTTGACGGTATCGTTTGTTCCATTAGGCTGGATTGGAATGGAATACATGCCGAAAACCGATGAAGGAAGTTTTACGGTTAGTGTTCAAATGCCGGTAGGTCAAACGATTGATCAAACGGATGCGGTTATAAGAGAGTTGGAGAAGTATGTAAAAGAGATTCCGGAGGTCTCTTACTATTTATCAGGAGTTGGACGCCATTTTAGCAATAGTGGATCCATCTCAGTTACGCTTTGTGATAGAAGTGAACGATCCCGTGATATTTGGGAAATTACTGAAGAGGTTCGTAAGTTTGCAAAGAAAAATATTCTTACCGCGCAATCTGTGCGCGTAAATGAAACGCAATCTTCCGTAGCTGGTGTTTCTGGCGGAGGCGGCTTAGGTATGGGGAAAAAACCGGTGAAATCAGTACTGGAATTAGAGCTAAAAGGTACGGACAATGAAGCTTTGGTCGCTGCTTCTTATGATATACAAGATTTACTTAAACAGGTAGACGGGGTAAAAGATATCAGTTCTTCTTATAGTGAAGGGATGCCAGAAGTGCAGCTTGAAATCAATCGTGATAAATTGAACTTTTATCATATTACGGTTAACGACATAACAAATGCCTTTTCCGCTGCGATTGCCGGTAAAAAAGCTGGCGATTTTGTCAATAATCCTTTCAATGATGGACAGGATACGAGTATCAAAGTTCGTTTTGAAGGCAGTGATGGATATAAAGTATCTGATATAGGAAAAATTCCGATTCTAGCAAACAATCGTATCGTTTTTCTCGGCGATGTTGTTAACATAAAAGAAGGTGTTGGCCCAGTAACGATACGTAGAGTGGATAGAGAACGGTCAATCAATATCCAAGCCAATTTGACGGATCGTCCATTGGTTGAAGTTATGCAGGAAGTAAAGGCGCTATTAAATAAAAAAGATTTGGGAAATCAAGTGCATTATCGTTTCACGGGACAAGCTGACAGTATAAATGAAGCTTTCATTGAAATTTTACAAGCATTGGGCTTGGCACTGATTTTAGTGTATATGATTTTAGCATTTCTTTATGAATCTCTGCTTACCCCATTTATTCGTATGTTTTCTTTACCTTTGGGAATGATTGGTTCACTCTTATTTTTACTGATGATGAATCAAACCATTAATATTTATTCCTTAATTGGTATATTGGTTATGGATGGGCTTGTAGCGAAAAATGGAACGTTGCTTTTAGATTATGCGATTACGCTAAAAGAAAATGGTAAGAGTGCTTATGAAGCAATTATCGAAGCTGGGAAAATCAGGATGAAACCGATTTTTATGACGACGCTTACGATGGTTGTCGGGATGTTGCCTACGGCATTAGCGATGACGGAAGGTTCAGAAACGAGAGTAAGTATGGCGTGGGTAATCATTGGCGGCTTATTGTCTTCGACGATTTTTACCTTGATTGTGATCCCGATTATCTTTGTATTTTTTGATCGATATCCAGTGCGTTCGTGGTTCAATTATGTGAGAAAAGAATTTGGCAAAGCGAAAAAATGTTAATTGTTTTTGACAAAGATTTGCGAAATAGTGTAAAATGGCTGAATATTGGTTTTACCTATTAAGTTTGCAGAGAATAGAGAAAGGTAGTTAAAGATGATAAAAACGCTTGATTTAGGAAAAAAATTTGGTGAACGCGTTGCAATACATAAATTGAATTTATCTATTGAAAAAGGGGAAGTTTTTGGTTTACTAGGGCCGAATGGCGCCGGAAAAACAACGTTTATTCGGATGGTAACGATGCTGGCTAGACCGACGAGTGGAAAAATTTTAATCAATGGATTAGATACGGCGGAACATGAACAAGAGATCAAACAATTTATTGGGATTGTACCGCAGCATTTTAATCTTGACCCTGATTTAACGATTCAAGAAAATTTGGATTTGCATGGCAGATTGCATCATATGCAAAAAAATGTACGTAAGCAAAGAAGTGCAGCTTTATTAGAATACGTTGAGTTAAGTGATCGAAAAAATGATTATATCAAGACATTATCTGGTGGGATGAAAAGACGTTTGATGATTGCGCGGGCGTTGATGCATCAACCAAAGGTACTTCTTTTAGATGAACCTACCGTAGGTCTTGATCCGCAAGTGAGACGTAGATTATGGGATTTGATTCGCCGTATGCATCATGACGATATTACGGTCATCGTTACGACGCATTACATCGAAGAAGCTGAAAATCTATGTAATCGAGTAGCAATTATGGAAAAGGGAAAATTAATTGCACTGGATAAACCGGCTTCGCTTTGCCAAACCATTGGTTCGTATGTAGTGGAATGGGAAGAAGCTTTTGAACGCACCTACAAATTTTTTAATTCGCGGGAAGAAGCTGCTGCTTTTGCAGGTGGCTTAACAGAAACAGCGGTTATTCGCAAGTCGAATTTAGAAGATGTGTTTGTAGAACTTACAGGAAGGAAGGTAAGCGGCTGATGTTATATGATATTGTGACTGTATTTTGGCGCGAATGGGTAGTGTTAAGGCGGCGGTTAGGAAAATTTATTCTTTCGCGCATGATTGCACCGCTGCTCTATTTAGTTGCTTTTGGCTGGGGGCTGGGGAGAAGCATTCAAGTTTCACAAGGGGCGAGCTACTTAGATTTTCTTGTGCCCGGGATATTGGCATTAAACTCTATGAATATCAGTTTTAATGGTGTAGGCGCGCCGCTCCATACGAGTCGTGTCTTTCATAAAAGTTTAGAAGAATATCTTGTTGCACCAATTCGGCCCATTGCTTTCGTTATTGGGAAAGTACTTTCAGGCGTCGTACGCGGACTTATTTCTTCTGTTATCATTATTGCCTTAGCTTATATCTTTGGCGCACATTTTCAGATTACAGGGATGTTCCTTGCTGTACTTACCATCAATTGTATTATTTTTTCAGCCCTTGGTTTTGTTGCGGCAATGCTCATAGATTCACACGAAGATATGGGAAGCTTTAATACGTATGTATTGCTGCCAATGTCATTTTTATGTGGAACTTTTTTTGCAACGGATAAATTGCCGGAAGTGATTCACTACTTCTTAATGCTATTACCGCTTACCCATACAAGTTCAGCGTTGCGCAGTTTAGCAATGCAAGGACAAGTGTCAGAAATCTCGCTTCTTGTATTGTTTTTGTATATGATTGTTTTATTAGGAATCGGCATATGGACGATGTATCGAATCCGAAAATAGTAATTGAAAAGAAAAAATAATGTGATAAGCTACGCGCTTGTTACATTATTTTTTTCATCTTTACAAGAACAAATGTTCTGTTTTATAATAAAAGAAAAAAGGAGTGGTTGCTTTGGATGTTTTTGAAAAGTTGAAAATACTATCAGATGCAGCAAAATATGATGCATCTTGTACCTCGAGCGGTGTGAATCGAAAAGCAGGGCAAGGGCAAATCGGTAGTGCAGCTGCTTGTGGAATTTGTCACAGCTTTTCCGGTGATGGACGATGCATTTCTCTGCTTAAGGTATTGATGACCAATGCCTGCATTTACAATTGTCAATATTGCATCAATCGGCGAACCAATGATATCCCAAGAGCAACTTTTACACCGCGGGAATTGGCGGATTTAACGATTCAGTTTTATCGGCGGAATTATATTGAAGGTTTATTTTTAAGTTCCGGAATCATAAAAAGCCCTGATTATACGTGTGAACGCTTGATTGAGACACTGAAGATTTTGCGAAGTGAATATCGGTTTTCTGGTTATATTCATGCAAAGGCAATCCCCGGTGCGGATGAAGCTTTGTTGGCAGAATTGGGATTGCTAGCAGATCGTGTCAGTGTAAATATCGAAATGCCCTCTCAAGCTAGTTTAGCATTGATGGCGCCGGATAAAACGAAGCAATCTATATTAAAGCCGATGGGCTATATTGCCGGACGGCTGAGTGAGCATAAACGGGAGCTAGTGAGGTATCGTCATGTACCGCACTTCGTACCGGCAGGGCAAAGTACACAAATGGTCATCGGCGCAACGCAAGATACAGATTGGAAGATTGTCCAATTAACAGAGAGTTTATACAAATCTTATCAATTAAAACGCGTATATTTTTCTGCTTATCGAGCGGTAAATCATAGCAGATTACTTCCAGCAGTGGAGAGCCAGCCACCGCTCTGGCGTGAACACCGTTTATATCAAGCAGATTGGCTATTGCGTTTTTATGGATTTTCAGCAAAGGAATTACTAACGGTTGAGCAGCCGAACTTTAATCCATATCTTGATCCGAAAAGTCATTGGGCATTGCAGAATTTCGATCATTTTCCTGTAGATATCAATCGTGCGTCGATAGATGATTTAATCAGAGTCCCTGGAATTGGCGTAGTAAGTGCAAAGCGAATTATTACCGCGCGTAAGACGACGGCAATTACCTTTGAGGGATTAAAAAAACTTGGGGTTGTTTTAAAACGGGCAAAGTATTTTATTTCGTATAAAGGGAAAAAGTGGAAGATGTGAAGATTTCTCCTCAGCTGATGATGAAATCTTTAGTTTCTACAAAAGTATTACAGCAGTACCGTCAACAGTTTCCTTTGCAAGGAGATCGAGTGCAGTTGTCCTTGTTTGAATCTTTGCCGGCGTTGCCGGGTGGATTTGAAGGGGCGGGCTTACTCCGATGATTTATAGTTATGACGGCACTTATGATGGATTTTTATGTTGTGTATTTAAAAGCTATCAAGATAAACAGATTCCGGAAGATATCATTTTAGCCGATGCAGCCTGTATTCCTTTATTGCCAATGACTTATGTCAAAACTGAACTGGCGAAGGCAAAACGTGTGGAAAAATCCATTCCGACGAAGCTAGGCAAAGCAGCAAACGGATTTATCCGGCAAGCCTTTCTTACTTGTTTGCCGCACAAAGAACGCTATATTTTATTATTTCTTCGGTTGGGTTATCGTTATGGTGCTAGCGTGATGAAAATGTTAACACACGAGGTTGTTCATACGCTCTTTAAAGCCGTTCGGCATCTGGAGAGGGAAAGCCATTTGTTTAAAGGCTTTATTCGCTTTTCAGTTTATGGAAATGTTTTAATTAGTGAAATTGAACCGAAAAATTTTGTGTTGCCTATGTTAGCGAATCACTTCTGTGAACGTTATCCAGAAGAAAAATTTTTAATTTATGATAAAGTACACAAGATGGGATTGATTTACCAACCGCATAAGGTAGAGCTGATTCCGATTGAAAAATTAGATTTACCCAAAATTGATGAACAGGAAGAAAAAATGCGCGAATTATGGAAACTGTTTTTTAAAACGATTGAAATTGAAGGTCGTCACAATCCACGGTGCCAGATGACAATGATGCCCAAACGATATTGGGGTTGTATGACAGAGTTTCAATAAAAATACCCCTAAGTGTGCAAGGTTACTTTTGCTCTTGCATACTTAGGGGTATTTGCGTATAGAAAAAATTATTTAAGGTCTGAGTCCAGAACCTCCTTGGACAGAAATTGTTTCGCCGCTGATATAACTGGCGGCAGAACTAGCAAGAAATACACAGGTTCTTCCAATATCCTCTTGAGGATCACCAAATCTTTTCATCGGGATATTTTTAATGTTTTTATTATAGGCTTCAGGGAATTCTTCCTTCCATTTAGCCAGTTGTTCAGTCATGGCTAAAGGACAAACGACATTTACGTTAATTCCATATTCGCCCCATTCATTCGCTGCAACGCGTGATAATGCACGAATACCTTCTTTGGCTGCCGCATAAGAGGTTTGTCCAGGGCTTCCATGCATTCCGGCACCAGAGGCCATATTGATAATAGCTCCTTTTGTCTCTTTTAAATATGGAAATGCATATTTCATATAAAAAAAAGTTGCATAAAGTCCAGAATAAATAGCTAAATCAAAATCTTCTTTACTGTGATCGACAAAGCTTAAGCCGGACTTTGAAGCTTGGGCGTTATTAACGAGGACATGAAGTGAACCAAATTCTTGAATTGTTTTATCAATGGTAGTTTTTACTGCAGTTTCATCACTGCCATCAGCCTTTGCTGTGAATACTTTGACATTGTATTTTTGTATAAGGTTTTTTTGTGCAGTTTCCAAAGTATCTTGGATAATATCTGTTAATACAAGATTTGCTCCTTCGGCGGCAAATGCACTTGCAATACCAAACCCAAGGCCACGTGCACCACCTGTAATTAATACTGTTTTATTCGTAAACTCAGACATAGATAGCCTCCTAAATATAGCAAATGTAAATTTTTATTTTATATTAGTATGGTCTATATAAGAAGAGTTTATGAATTTTAAAATGAACAAAGCTTATTATAATCTGAATAAAAATGCAAATTTTTAAATTATTTTTCAGGCTCTATGCCGAGACGTTTTAACATATCTTTTGCAGTTTGAATAATTTGTTTTTGATTTTTTGGTACTTGTTTGAGTAGAGTTTGATAAGTAATGATTGCATCGTCGGGTTGATTTAATCTTTGTTGACAAACTGCTTTGATTAAATAAGAGCCTCCATGTTCCGGATTCAAAGTAATAACGACAGAAGAATCGTCTATTGCATTTTGATATTCTTTAAGATAATAAGAACAAACTGCACGTTTGAAATAAGCTTCAAGATATGTACTTCTTGTTTCTAAAGTATGGCTGTAATCTTCTTTTGCTAGCTCATAATTCTTAAGTTCTAAATTCGCTTCAGCGCGTTTAAAGTAAGCATCTGTATAATTCTCATTGATTGCCAGAGCCTTTGTATAAGCGTCAATTGCTTTTTCAAACTCAGCAATTTCAAACAGTTTTTCACCTTTTTCAAACCAATAAAGATCCAATTGGTTTTCTCCCATATGTAATCCTGAATTTAAAAGTGCATCCTTATCAGCTTCATAATTTGCTTGTTTAGCTAAAACATTTGGAATGATTAAAATTTGCATTAATAAAAAAAGTAAACTACATAATAAAAATTTTTTCATTTTTTTTCGCTTCTTTCTTAAAAAAATAAAAATCTTCTACATGCATAGAAGATTTAATAAAAATGTATAAAAAACCTGACAATCTGTCAGGACTTTATACAAAAATAATGTATTAAAATCCCCTCCCTATCTCTCGTAGGTAAAATACGGTGATTGATAAATAGGCAGTTCTCCTGGCTCTAGTTCATTGCGTATCCAAACCTTCCCAAAGCTAAGCTTCAGTGGCATTCTATGGATTTGCTCCCTAATACAGTGGCGGGACCGCATCGGCATTGTACCGATTTCCCTATTAAGCCCTTTCGGGCACCTATTCCAAGGCAATATAATTTTCCAACACTAATCATAGCACGTTAGGTAAAATTTTGTCAAACAATAAGGCGATAATTTGATTCAAAAGTATGACTCATTACGTTTCTATCACTCATTTTGATACTCTACTTGAAAAGAAATCTGATTAATATAACTTTTAGTATCTTCTGTGAGCCAATGATTTTTGATTGGAAATACGTAGATATCTCCAACCACTATTAAATGATTTCGTTTTATAAAATCCTCTAAGCGCAAATAGATCGAAGCTGCTTTTTGATAATAAGTTCCTTCAAAAAAAATTGAAATATAAAAGCCTTCAGGACGGGTATAACAATGTTTTTTTGAAAAGGAATGAGATACAGGGGTGAAATATTGAATTGACCGATTAAATTTTTTAGCAAAAAAATCATCCTTATCAATAATCCAACCGGTCGTAAATTCTTTAAAATGTTTTTTGGAAAAAGCAGCTTGGTTATGATGGGCAAGAGTTTTTACGCGGTCTTTTATTTGTGTAGTTTTGGTAATTGGGGGACTGAGTAGCAAAATTTTTGACTGTTGAAAGCTTAATTCTATTTGATTAAGTCGAATTTTTGGAATCTTTTCTAAAGTGGCTAAAGATAATTCAAGGCTATTTTTTACTTTTTGTGTATCATCGATAAGTTCATTACATTCTTTTATTTTGTCTTGCAATATTTTCCCGAAATTTTCATCGCTACGGTTTTCAAGATATAGCTTAATATCATGTACAGATATATTTAATTTGCGCATATTTAGAATGATTTCAAGGACTAGATATTGTGAAACGGAATAATAACGATAGCCATTTTTATTGACAAAAGCGGGGATGAGTAATTCGTTTTTATCATAATACAATAATGTTTGTTTGGGAATTCCATATAAGGAAGCCAATTCGCCAGCAGTAAAATAATTTTTTTCGTTTTCCATAGTGCACTCCTCATTATACAAATGAATTTATTCCGTTCAAATTTATTTAGTTTTATTATTATCAAAAGAAATTTTTATGTCAAGTGAGGCGCTTCGCTTATTTTAGACAAAATTTACGTAACCTTAAATTTAATGATTGACTGTATGACCACTATATAGCATATAATAAATCTCGAAATTTAGTTATTATGAGGTGACAGGATATGACAATGGAGAAAAAACATCCAGAGTATAAAATACCAGATAATCCACATGCAAAACATCGTTATGAAAGTGCAATGAAACATGTAGAACATGCAAAAAAAGCAGGAAAGTCCTCGGAAGAAATTCATGCAATTTTTCATAAAATTATGGAGTTTGATCCAATGGATATTGATTCAATTCCTACGGATGAGGCGCATAAAAATTATCGCTTGGCAGTAATTCACGCGAAAAAAGCGATGGAAAATGGAAAAAGTTCCGAAGAAGTACATCAAATTTTTCAAAATATCGTGACAGGGAATACAAAAGGGCATACGAAACATTCCTAAGTTGATTTTACTGGCAGTAAATTAAAAGGACAAAAATTCATAAAGTAAAGAATTTTTGTAAGTACATCTCCTTGCAATGAGGAAATATGATAAAACCGTCCCTTTGCGGACGGTTTTTCGTTTTTCTTTAAAGTTTTTATATGAGAGGAAAAGCAAAATGAAAATACATGAAGTTTCTACGGGTGATAAAGTCTATCGTTATGAAAGAAGTATTGTAATGTTTTTTGATGGAAAACGCAAAGTACTTAGTACTTCCGTTTATCATGGGGGATATCATGAAGATTTGACTGCTGTGTTTAATCATGATGGTAAACGTGGTGCAGGAATGGCATGTGAGATGCTGGCGGAAACTTATGAAGAGCATATGAAAATCATCGCCAAACGAATAGGATTAGATCCGGAAACTGTATCAGGTATGGGAACAGCCGCAGATATGGAAAATGTAGCAATTCACTCTTTATCTCATGAAGAGTTAACAGTAACGGCAATTGTTACGGGTGGAATAGAAGTAAATGGTGGTAGAGTCGGTGATCCTGCTACGTATTATAAACCACTCGAAAAACCAAACCGCTTGGGGACGATTAACATTATGCTGGTGCTTGATAGCGATATGCCGCCGGGAACTTTAGCACGTGCGTTAGTCACTTGTACGGAGGCAAAAACGGCGGCCATTCAAGAGCTCATGGCGGGAAGCAATTATTCAATGGGGTTGGCGACTGGTTCGGGAACAGATCAAACAATTGTCGTTGCAAATGCTGATTCGTCACTCTATTTAGAAAGTGCAGGCAAACATTCAAAAATGGGTGAGCTGATTGGGAAAGTTGTTATGGGCGCGGTAAAAGAGGCACTTGAGAGGCAAACTGGTCTAAATCCTAAATATCAGCATGATGTATTAAAGAGGATGAAGCGATTCGGAGTAACTTCAGATTTAGTATGGGAAATGTATTGCACTTTAGAAAAAAATCCGGTGATTAAACCCGCTTTTTTAGAAAGGCTAGACAAGGTAGTAAAAGAGAGTGTGATGGTGACATATCTATCCCTTTATATTCACTTACTAGACCAACTCTTATGGGGGTTGCTTACAAAAGAGGAGATACTACCTGCGGCAAATCAGCTTCTTCGTATTTTAGGCGAGAGTTATCAGACTGAAATTATTGAAATAGAAGAAAGTTCGGTGGAATGTTTTTCAAAAGGCGTGGTAAGAGTATTGGCAACGCTGTTACAAAATTATTTACATCGGAGAAATGAAGAAGGAGAAAGTGAAAACTGATGGACGTTCAGGGGAAAATATTATTTTTAACAAATATTGAACGACAGATTTATTTTTGGAATCAAGCGAGTGAATCAATAAACCAGAAGGGCATTAAAGCACGTTGCGAAAGTAAAACAATCGCTGAATCTACTCCATGGGGGAGAGAATGGCAAACGAAGTTAGAGGCGCAAGATATTATTTTAGTCCGTTGGATGGGAACGGGGCTAGATTGTCGCTTTTTACAAAACACTTCTGCCTTTCTGCAAGAAAGAAAAATCCGCCATCTTTTTTTAGTTGCGGATGCTGGAAATGACTTACTTAAATATGGGGTTTCTGATGAAGAGGAAAAGCGCATTTATCAGTACTTTAATTATGGTGGTGCTGATAATATTGCCAACTGTATGTTATGGCTGCTTGCACATTTTTGTCAACAAACCTGTGAATTTGAAGAGCCGTACCTTTTACCTTGGAACGGAATTTATCATCCGGATAGTGAAAAAACTTATCAGGATTTAGCTGAATATAAAAATAAATTTATTCGCCCCAATCGTCCAACAATTGGTGTGATTTTCTATCGTGATGAATGGATTTTGCAGGACTTGTCGTATCAAAATGCGATCATTCGCGAAATAGAGCGGCGCGGGATGAATGCAATTGTTGTGTTTACCAACGGTCAAGCGAATCCATTAATTGGAGCTCCAGGATTAAAAGATGCGTTTGATAAATATTTTCATGATGATGAAAATGTAGTGATTGATGTTTTAATTAATACGATTAAATTTTCTTTAACAGCAACGCGGGCTTTAGATTTATCTGAGATTCAAGCGTTAAATGTACCTGTTTTGCAAGCGTATACTTTGTTTAATCCACTGGTGGAATGGGAAAAAAGTACAGAAGGCATGACGCCGATGGAGATTTCTGTTAGCGTGAGTTTGCCTGAATTTGATGGCATTTTACATTCCGCACCAATTGCGACAAAAGAGGATACCGGGCGGGGAATTGCCAGTTATCAAGCGCTTGAAGAGCGCATTGATTTAGTCGTACGCAAGGCACAAAAATGGGCAAATCTTCGTTACAAACCGAATCAAGAAAAAAAAGTAGGAATTGTATTTCATAATTATCCTGCACTGAATTCTAATATTGGCAGTGCCGCAGGATTGGACTCTCCGGAAAGTGTTAGGCTTTTACTTGCCGAAATGCAAGAGGCAGGATACAACGTGGATTCTATTCCTGAAAACAGCAAAAGCTTCATGGAGGAACTATTGGCAAACGCGACCAATGATCGTCGCTATATTACGGAAAAACAGATTGAACGCGCCGAGCACTTATCTGCTCAGCAGTATTTAGACTTTTTTAAGCCTTTGGATGAAAAGACGAAAGCACAGCTGCAAAATGATTGGGGAGAAGCACCGGGAGAAGTATTTAACTATGATGGAGAGCTGTTGATTCCCGGGACGTTAAAAGGAAATGTGTTCATCACGGTACAACCGCCGCGTGGTTTTGGTGAAGATCCGGGAAAACTTCTTCACTCGCCAGACTGTGCGCCAACGCACCACTACATTGGATTTTATCATTGGCTGCGGGACATTTGGGAAGCGGATGTTTTAATTCATGTCGGGACGCATGGATCTTTGGAATGGTTACCGGGTAAAGGTGCCGGCATGTCGAGAAAGTGTTATCCGGATATTTCAATCGGTGATATGCCAAACATTTATCCGTACTGGATTACGATTGTCGGTGAAGGAATACAAGCGAAAAGGCGCAGTGCCGCCTGTTTGATCAGTTATTTGACGCCACCGATGAGTCAGTCTGGCACATATGATGAGCTGGAGGAATTAGAAAAAGTCTTAGATGAATATTGTCATTTTAAAACGACGCAACCGGATTCAATGGAAACAATACAAGCACTCGTCAGAGAAAAAGTAAAAGCCGCCAATTTAGAGGAAGATATTAAAGAGGCAGAAGCGGAAACGTTTGATGATTATATCGGAAAAATTCATGCGTATGTAACAGATATAAAAAATATGCAGATTCGTACGGGCCTTCATATTTTAGGTCGCCCGCCGCAAGGCGATGACATGATTGAATACATCTTAGCGTTGACTCGTCTAGAAAATGGAGATAAACCTTCGCTTAGACAAACGTTGGCACATGCATATGGTTTTGATTATTATGAGCTTTTAGAAAACAGTGCAACGATGATGGCGGGCAATACGAAGACTTATGGCGCATTTATTGATGAATTAAACGAAAAGAGTAAAGAAATCGTTCTTTTATTGGCAAATAAAGATTTTAGCTCAATGGCTGTAGAGCAATTAAAAGAAATCGCATGGTTAGGTGAATTAAATGAAGAAGCCTATGCAAAAGTAAGTTGTGTTGCGGAATATATTTGTACGACCATTGTGCCGAATTTGCAAAAGACTACGCAGGAAATTTCAAACACGTTGGCTGCTTTGCAAGGGGAATATATTGAACCAAGTGCCGCTGGTGCGCCGACAAGCGGCGGCGCGGATTTACTGCCTACGGGACGTAATTTTTATGGCGTCGATCCACGGACTCTGCCAACGCCGGCTGCTTGGGAAATCGGCAAGAAAATGGGCGATGAAGTGATTGAGCGTTATATTCACGAAGAAGGCAGATACCCAGAATGTGTCGGCATTGTATTATGGGCAGGGGCAAATATGCGCAGCCATGGACAATGCATTGCTGAATTTTTGTATTTAATGGGGTTAAAACCAGTTTGGCAACGCGGCAGTATGCGCGTAATTGATGTGGATGTTGTCCCATTAGAAGAATTAAAACGTCCGCGCATTGACGTGACGGGACGAATCAGCGGACTGTTTCGCGATAGTATGCCGGATGCAATTTTGTGGCTTGATAAAGCGGTAGAGAAAATTGCCGAGCTTGATGAACCGATGGATATGAATTATATCAGAAAGCATGTTTTAGAAGACGCAGCGCAATTGGAAGCAGAAGGTGTTGACAAGGAGAGTGCTTGGCAGCAGGCATCTTATCGTATTTTCGGCGATCCGCCTGGTGCATATGGCGCAGGAATTGGCGATTTGCTCGAATCAAAAAATTGGGAAACGATTGAGGATTTGGCAAATGTATATGTTCGTTTTGGCGGACATGCATATGGCGCAAAGGGCAAGGGGGAATACCGTCCGGAATTGTTTAAAAAACGCATGGCAAGTTTGGATGTGACGATAAAAAATGAAGATAACCGTGAAAGTCATATGCTCAGTTCGGATGATTTTAATGCTTATCATGGCGGGATGATTGCGACGGTTCGCGCTTTAAGCGGAAAACAACCGCGTTCGTATTGCGGTGACAGCAGTGATCGCAGTAAAGTAGAAATGCGTAGTTTGCAAGAAGAAACAAAACGATTATTTAGAGGCGAAGCGATTAACCCTAAGTTCATCCAAGGCATGAAAAAACATGGCTATAAAGGTGCACAGGATTTAGCAAATTATGTTGCACACAGTTATCAATGGGATGCAACCAGTAATGTGATGGAAGACTGGATGTATGAGAAATATGCAGAGAAATATGCATTTGATAAAGAAATGCAGGAATGGATGAAAGAAGTAAATCCATGGGCATTGCAACGGTTGACTGAAGTATTGCTCGAAGCGGAGCAACGCGGATTGTGGAATGCGAAAGCGGAGACGAAGGAAGAATTGCAAAAGCTTTACTTATCGCTTGAAGGTGAACTGGAAGAGCGCAGTGAATCGAATGCTTAACGGGGAGGCGAAGGAATGATTCGGCAATCAGAACGAAAAAATCTCGTTTACTGTAATTTGGGAAATGCCTACTTATCTGTTTCTTGTAATCCTGGTGCAGTGGTAGTGTTTCATACACCAAAAGCTTGCTCTCATTTAGCTTTGCGTAATTATTGGAGTATAAAACGGCGCGGACTGCTGCGTGATCCTTTAGCGATGCTGCCAGAGAAAAACAATCTGTTTGTAACTGGCATATCGGATAAAGAAGCTATCTTTGGCGGAGAAAAGATTCTTCGCCAATGCTTGCTGGATATTTCACAAATGGAGAATGTGCAATATATCGTTGTTGTTCCCGGATGCACAGCCGGTGTAATTGGCGATGATGTCGAAGCGGTATGCAAGGACGTCGAGGAAAAGACAAAGTTACCGATTATCGTTGTGTCAGGTGCCGGCTTTATGAGTAAGCATTATACGGAACATAACATCAAGATGCTGGAAACTTTGCTGGAACGCTTTGCAACAATTAAGCCGAAAGAGCGAGAGAAAAAAGAAAAGCTTGCCGTTATCATTGGTGAAAATAGTGGAGCGGGCAATGAAAATAATGTTCGTGAAATAAAACGACTACTTCATTATTTTGGTTTTACGCGTATTTTATTTCCGCCCAATACGATGACAAAAGAGGAATTTGCGATGATTCCCGAAGCGAATTTAATTTTATCGGTAGGAATTGCACGTGAATATTATCCCAAGATGCAAGAATATGCAAGAGTGTTGGCTGAGCGTTATCAAACGAAGTGTTATACGGGGAACTATCCTAAAGGGATGGCAGAAACGAAAGTATGGTTTAAAAAAATCGGAGAAGTTTTAGCGTGCGAAGCAGAAGCTAAACAAGCCTGGGAAATAGAAAATACACGTCTGGAAAAGTTTTTACAAAAAAAACGCGAAGTTTTGTCGGGGAAAAGTTACATTTTTGTTATTGGGTATGCAAGCCGTTATTTTGATCCGAAGTTTCATTTAGAAACGTTATCAGCTGTGGGTGCAGAACTTAAAGCGGTAGTTTTACATAATGATTTAACGAGTAAAGAAAAAGCAGAGCAACGCAAGCGAATCATGGAGCTAACGGATATTCCCTGCTATACAGAAGAAGAGATAAAAACGCTGGCAGAGCAAGTGGACTTTGTTTTAACGACGACAGATTTAATTGATCTTCCCCATCAGTTGTCTATCTCAATTCAACAAGTTGGCATTTGGGGTCTGGAAAATCTGCTAAATAAAGTATCTATGGCAATTCATGGACGTGGCAGGAGGATTCTATATGAATACTAATCAGAAATTGCAGCGGTGGCTGCCGTGTAAAAGTCGTTGTGAAATGGCGGGCGCAGCCTCATTTTTTTTAAGTCTAAAAGATTGTGTGATTTTGATAAACGGGCCTCGTTGGTGTGCAACGATTGCCGAACGCGAGATGGCAAGAGTCGAGAAAAAATATGAGCGAAGAATCTTTTGTAGTGAAGTAAAGGAAATCGATTTGTTGTACGGCGCAGATGATGCGCTTTTGCTGGCGTTAGAAGAAGTAAAAAAAGAATGTAATCCTAAAATGATTGCAGTCATCAACAGTTGCTCAGTCAGCTTAATCGGTGATGACATTCAGGGGATTTGTCATAGAGCTAATTTAGCTTGTGAGATTATTGCGGTTGATGCAGGCGGACTTAAGGGAGAATTTTGGGAAGGGTATCAGGAAGCATTAGATAAAATTCTTGACTTAGTTACTGCAAAGGTAAAAGTTAAAAAAGAAGTTGTGCGGAAAAATCGCGTAAATCTTTTTGGCTGGTGCAATAACTATCCCAATTGGCAAGGGGATTTAGCTGAAATCAAGCGAATGCTTATATCCTCTGGGATTGAAGTTGGTGTTTGCCTTGGTGCAGATGAAACTTCTCTAGCTGAGATGATGCAATTGCCATTGGCTGCTTGCAATATTGTTTTAGCTCCGGAACTTGGAGTTGAAGCGGCAAAACGGTTAGCAGAAGAATGGGGGCAAGATTACCTTATTGCGCCTACACCTTATGGAATGCAATGTTCCATTGCCTGGTTAAATCGGATTGCAGAAAAATTACAGATCAATATCTGCACAGAAAAACTAGAAACAGAAATCGACATCAATCAAGAAAAGCTGGATCAAGCAATTTTTCAGCTCAAAGCGGATTGTAAAAACTTTGGCTTTGGCGACGTATATTTAACGCTTCCTTACGGAGTTGCTTATGGAATCGTAGCAGCACTAAAAACAGAGTTTCCTGAATTTAATGATATTTATCTCAAAATAGAAGGCCCGAATAAAGCAGAATATCCAATGATTCAAGGCGTACGCGCCTGGCAGGTGCAACCAAGTGCTGTATCTGTTGAAGAAGCAGGTATTTCGCTTGTCCTTGGAGATTGGCAAACGAGATTGGAAGTTGGGCAATACGATCGGATGATTTTTAAAAATTTTCTTATGCCAATGCAAGGTGTTCCTGTTGCAGAACGTCCCTATGCAGGTGTTTTGGGATGGAAGCACTTTATGGCGGAAGTGATAGAAGTGTTTCATATGATTGCTTACTTACATCCGGCAAAAGTTGGAAAATAAAAAACATTAAAAAATCTTGACTGTATGACCACTATATAGTGTATGGTGGAAAACGATGCAATCATTTCGACAAATTCATATTGAGAAGATAGGTGCCGAAAGGCTTAATAGGGAAATCGGTGAAAAACCGGTACGGTCCCGCCGCTGTAATGGGGAGTAACTCCACAAAGATGTCACTGGATATATTCTGGGAAGGCGTGGGGAAGCGATGATACAGAGTCAGAAGAACTGCCTAGATTCATTTTGCCATGAAATCCTACGAGTGATAGGAAGGTGAAAGATACTGTAACTATACAATGCTGTATGCATTTGTAGGTATAGATATGGAATTTAACGCCTTTTTGCTTTTGCGAAAAGGCTTTTTCACGTAATAGCATGGTTTTTCGTTGAAGTGAAATGAAATTGAGGAGAGGTCAAAATACGTGAAACGAAAATTTTCAAAATCAAAAAAACTGGCAGCGATACTTATGCCAACAATTGCTTTAGCGACAAGCTTTATTTATGCTAATACAGCCTTTGCTGAAGAAAATTCCCAAGAAGCGATAGCTTCATATTTCTTTGATGAAGTTGTTGTAACTGCAACAAGAACACCTGTGAATGAATTTAAGGTCAATGCGAATATCAATGTAATTACAAGTGAAGATATTGCTAAAAATCATTATACGGATTTGTCGGAAGCGTTGCGTTCCATTCCTGGCGTTACAATCGCCAATTATAGTTTAGCTGGCTATGATAATAGCAATGGGTTAAAAATTAATGGCGCAGATGAAATTGTTGTATTAATTGATGGGGTTAAAATGAATGCAGCGGGCAATAAATTTTCGGCTACGATGTTTAAAAACTTAGATAATGTAGAGCGTATTGAAGTTTTGAAAGGCTCTGCATCAACATTATACGGCTCTGATGCAAAAGGTGGTGTTATCAATATCATCACGAAGAAGATCAACCACAATCAATCGAAAATAAAAATCACTGGCGGCAGTTATGCTACGGAAAACTATTTATTTAGCACAGAGGGGCACGATGAAGATTGGTCATGGAGAATTTCGCGCCAGAAAGATCTGCTTGGCGATTTTAAAGATGGTAGAGGTGTGACGACGCCAGCGCATTTAAATGGAGATACAACGAGTATAAAAATAACAAAAGAGATTGGTGAAAAATCTGATTTGACGTTTACTTATGATGGATATAAAGCGGATGAAGGTTATACAGCGTTGTGGGAAGATGCGTTTAAAAAAGGAAGTATTGATAATTATAATTGGAAATTGATTTATAATACTCAGATTGATGATAAATCGACGAATCAGTTCTCTTATATGAACAGTGTTTTTGATACAGATTACAATAAATATTTCACCAATATAAAAACTTATCGAATTTCTGATCAATATACAAGGCAGTGGGATGAAAATAATACGTTGATTGCAGGCTTTGAGTTTACGCAGGATAAAGTCGTTACTTTTAATAATGTGAAACTTACCAATCGTGCTTTGTATCTACAAGACGAGTGGGGGATAGATGACCGTTGGACGCTGACGAGCGGAATTCGCTATGATAATAACTCCGGTTTTGGCAGTCATACTTCCCCGAGTGTAAACCTTGGTTATATGGCAAGTGATGCAACGAATTTATATGTTGGGTATAGCGAATATTTTATTCCGCCTTCTCCGACCAATTTGTATAGTGCAAAATATGGAAACCCGAACATAAAGCCAGAATCCGGGAATACGCTTGAGTTTGGGATTAATCATCGGATTGATGATACGTTTGTGGCTTCTGCACATATCTTTAAACGTGATTCAGAAGATAGAATTGGCTATATCAGCAAGATCGGTAAATATGCAAATGTGGGTGACGAAAAAGCAGATGGCTGGGACATTCAATTGAAAAAGCAATTTTCTGACGCATTTAGTGGATTTGTTGGTTATACCCATACCAATGTAGACCCGACAGACCAAAGGGCAGAAAATATTGACGGGTATATTCCGAAGGGAGCTTGGAACGTTGGTCTCGATTATAAAGCTGGTAAGTTAGATCTTTCCGTATTAGGGCGCGGGGCAATTGATAGACCAGGGCCGCAAACAGCTGATGCGGTAGATCACTTCTTCCCGGCAAATACCTATTGGGTTTGGGATATTGGAATCAATTATCAAGCAACCGATGATATTAAAGCCTTTATTAAAGTGAATAATGTCTTTGATAAGTTTTATGCTGAGCATTCAAATGCGCGTTATAACTGGAGTACAACTCCGGATGAGCAATGGTGGAGTGCACCGGGCAGAAATGTACTTGTAGGGATGGAATACACTTTTTAAATCATTGATGAACCGAAAGCATTCGGTTCATCCTTCTTGCTAAGGGTGGAATAAAAATAGATGAAAAGATTTAATCGTTGCATAGTGCTTATTTTACTTGTTTTTGCATGTATATTAGGAGGCTGTGGATCGACGCGGGATGATGTGAATACGACGATTCTTAATACAGGTTATGATGTTGTAGATTCTACAGGAACAAAGCTTCATTTTACAAAGAAGCCGGAACGAATTGTCTCATTGACTATCAGTACTGATGAAATCCTATTGGAGTTGGTATCTGAGGATAGAATCGCAGCTTTAACTTATTTAGTTGATGATCCTGGGATATCAAATGCAGTTGAAAAAAGTAAAACGGTCTTAGCTCGTTTGGACGGAAATAGTGCGGAAGCAATTCTGGCACTAAAACCTGACTTAGTTATTGTTGCAGATTTTTTTAAAGTAGAAATGATTGAGACTTTACGTGAGCTAGGAATTCCGGTTTATGTATATAAAACGCAAAAAAATATTCAAGATGTAAAAAATTCCATTGTGGAACTGGCAAATGTTGTAGGAGAACCACAAAATGCTTTACCGCTACTCACGATGATGGATGCAAAATTAGCACAAATCGAAATGACGGTGAATGAAATTCTGGAAAGTGAACGAAAAAGAGTGATTTATATACAGACCAATGGAGCAACCTTTCGTCCTGAAAGCACATTTCATGATATTTGCAAGTTTGCAGGGGTAAAAGAGGCGGCATTGGAGCTGAATTATCAAAAGAATATTACGTTATCCAAAGAAGAAATTGTTCGATTAAATCCAGATGCCTTTGTTTTATCGGCATGGGATTATGATGGGAAACATGAGACGCAGGAGCGTTGTAAAGAAATTCAAGAAGATCCTGCGTATCAATCGATTAAAGCAATAAAAAATCATGCAATTGTCGCCTTGCCCGGAGCGCATATGCAATCATTATCACATTATATCGTTTATGCGATTGAAGACATGGCAAAGGCGATGTATCCAGAAAAGTTTAAATTGAAGGAGTAAAAACATGAAAAGAAAAGTAGTATATCCGTTTACAGCTATCGTTGGACAGGAGGAAATGAAATTATCTTTAATTTTAAATGTCATTAATCCATCGTTAGGCGGTGTTTTAATTAAAGGGGAAAAAGGAACGGCAAAATCAACTGCGGTTAGAGCTTTGGCAGAACTTTTACCGGCGATGGAAGTTGTTGATGGCTGTCAATTCCACTGTGATCCAAGTGAAGTGAATTTGCTTTGTGAAGCTTGCCAGAAGAAACAGCAAGAACATAAATTAGTAAGTCATCATGCGGTAAAAATGCGTGTGGTGGAATTGCCGGTAAGTGCGACGGAAGATCGCGTGGTTGGTACACTTGACATTGAACATGCGATTAAACATGGGGAAAAGAAATTTGAAGCAGGGATTCTTGCCCAAGCGAATCGCAATATTCTTTATGTTGATGAAATTAATCTACTTGATGATCATGTCGTTGATGTTCTTTTAGATGCGGCAGCAATGGGAATTAATACGGTTGAACGTGAAGGGGTGTCCTACTCTCATCCGGCGAGATTTGTCCTTGTCGGGACAATGAATCCGGAAGAAGGCGATATTCGTCCGCAATTGCTAGATCGATTTGGACTATCTGTAGTTGTTACTGGTGAACATGAACCGGGAAAAAGGGTGGAAGTCATCAAAAGACGTCTTGCTTATGAAGCTGACCCGGAAACTTTTATTGCAGATTGTCAAGAGGAGCAAGAAGCTTTAGCAACAAAAATTATTCAAGCAAGAAAAATTTTGACAAACGTAACGATTTCTGATGAACTTTTAGTTGCAGTTGCTAAAATGGCGATAGAATTAGGCGTCGATGGCCATCGCAGTGATATTACAACGATTAAAACAGCGATGACTTTGGCTGCTTTTGATGGTAGAGAAGAAGTCTTACTTGAAGATATAAAAAATGCGGCAAAATTGGTATTGCCGCATAGAATGCGCCGTCGTCCATTTGAAGAAGGTGCCTTGGATTGGGATAAAGTTGAAGCTTTACTTGCAGAGTAAATGGTTTTGTGGGAGGAAAGAAAGATGATGATACCATCTGCATATCCGTTTGCGGCAATTGTTGGGCAAGAGCAGGTTAAAAAAGGACTCATGATTGCTCTGGTTAATCCAAAAGCGGGTGGAATATTAATTGGCGGACCAAAGGGCACGGCAAAATCGACACTTGTACGTTCGATACGTGAAGTCAGTGGTGATAAGCGATGTGTAGATTTACCGCTCAATGCTACGGAAGATATGTTGTTTGGTAATATTGATCTGGAATATGCCATACAAGAGGGGAAAAGAAAATTTTTACCGGGAATTCTGGCGAAAGCAAATAACAATATTCTTTATATTGATGAAGTAAATTTACTGCGCAGTGAATTGTTAACGGCGATTTTAGATACCAATATTGCAGGGATAAATCGAATTGAACGCGAAGGAATTTCGTTTTCGCATGAAGCAAATTATATCGTAATTGGAACAATGAATCCGGAAGAAGGCACGTTGTCTGCGCAAATTTTAGATCGCTTTGGCATGTATGCGGAAACGACAAATGCAATAGAGGTTGAAGAACGGGTTCAGATTGTAAAATTGCTTTTAGATTTTGAGAAAAACCGTCAAATGTTTAAAGCTCGTTATGCGACAGAGATAGAAACCTTAGCAGAGAAAATAAAAAAAGCAAAAGCAATTGTTTCGCAAATTGAAGTATCAGAAGCGATGATGCAGTTAGCAGCGCAAATGTGTGCAAAATCATTTTGCGCAGGTCATCGAGCGGAAATCTATTTATTAGAAGCAGCAAAAGCGATTGCGGCACTTGAAGAACGGTTGTATATCTTGCCTAAGGATATGGATGAAGCAGCGATGTTTGTTTTGGTACATCGAATGCGTCAGCTTCCTCAGCAGCAACCCCAGGAGCAGGAAGAGCAAGAACAAAACGAACAAGAAGAGAATAATGATACGGAAAATAATGATGAGCAGGAAGAATCTGAATTACCACCACCGTCGGCAGACGAGGATGGGCAAGAGGACGATGATGAAAGTGAATCTGAGCAAGAAGATGATAAAACAGAGGAAACACCAGACAATTCGGAAAATCAGCTAGCGCCAGAAGAGCAAACAGCTGAAATTGATAAAACTTTTCAATTACCAAAGATGATGCTAGATATGGGCAAAGATCGTACGATTCGCCGTGGCAGTGGCAAGCGCAGCACTACGCGAACTGATTTAAAACAAGGGCGATACGTTAGGGCGTCAATGCCAAAAGGCAAGATTGAGGACTTGGCGTTTGATGCAACGATTCGCGCCGCCGCACCATTTCAACGGATGCGCAGTAAGAATGGCTGCGCATTAAATATTCAGCAGGAAGACCTTAGACAAAAAGTTCGTGAAAAACGCATTGGCAATACTTTTCTATTTCTTGTTGATGCCAGCGGCTCAATGGGGGCGAGAACGCGGATGAAAGCCGTAAAAGGTGCAATTTTTTATATGCTGCAAGAAGCGTATCAAAAACGTGATAAAGTGGGCATGATTGCATTTCGTCGTGATAAAGCGGAGGTGCTTTTGCCGATTACACGCAGTGTTGATTTAGCGCAAAAGTGTCTACAACAAATGCCGACAGGTGGAAAAACACCTTTGGCAGAAGGGCTTGATACGGCCTTGATGACACTGACTGCAATGAATAAAAAAGATAAGGAACAAGAGCCGGTGCTCGTATTGCTTACTGATGGCAGAGCAAATGCAGGTGAAGATGCAGTAAAAGAAGCGATGCGTACGGCTGAGCGATTGCGTGAATCCAATGTAACATCGGTAGTGATAGATACAGAAACTGATTTTATAAAATTAGGTATCGCTAAAAATCTTGCTCGTGAAATGGGCGCAACATATTTTAGTTTAAAACAATTATCACAGGAAAATATTGTACATATCGTTCGCAATATTACAGCGGGATAGACTTTGATTATATTGGGGAGAAGAAAATGAAGAAAATTGCATTTTACGGAAAAGGTGGAATCGGGAAATCTACGACAGCATCGAATGTTTCAGCAGCTTTTAGTGAAATGGGAAAAAAAGTATGCCAGATTGGCTGCGATCCGAAAAATGACTCCACGCGTCTTTTATTAGGACATATTTGTAAGCAAACTGTTTTGGATGCGGTAAGAGATAGTGAAACGGGAGAAGTCGCGGCAGAAGATATCATCCACACAGGATTTCATGGAATTAAGTGCATTGAGGCAGGCGGTCCTAAGCCTGGAGTTGGCTGCGCAGGAAGAGGGATTATCGTTGCACTTGATTTGCTTAGGTCGTTATCGACACTTGAGGAAGAGGATATCATTTTATACGATGTTTTGGGTGATGTTGTTTGTGGCGGTTTCGCAGTACCGATTCGTGAAGGCTATGCAACGGATATTTACATTGTATCCTCGGGGGAATTGATGTCTCTTTATGCAGCAAATAATATCGCTAAAGGAATTCAAAAATTTGCTGCGCGTGGGAAGGTCAGATTGGGCGGAATTATCGGAAATAGTCGCAATGTAATGCAGGAAAAAGAATTATTAGAAGAGTTCGCACAAAGATTGAATACGCGGTTAATTCAATTTATTCCGCGTGATAGATCTGTAAATCAAGCTGAGGTAAATCGTCAGACGGTGATTGAGTGGGCACCAGATTCTGCACAAGCAGATGTCTATCGCAATCTCGCAAAAAAAATTACCGATAATAACGAATTAAATGTTCCTACACCATTAACTTTTGCAGAGCTAGAGAATTTGGTTATGAAGTATGGAAACGAATAAAAATAGAGTTTAGATTAAAGGGAATTACACGAATAAAAATGTAATTCCCTTTTTGTATGTAGAAAAATATGAAGTTAAAAAACATTTTATTTACGGTAGAGGTTTTTTTATTGTTATCGCGAATTTTGGTTAGTAAAGTGGAGAAAGCAGGAGATTTTATGTTAAAAAAGATATTGTTTTTTATTATAGCCATATTTATGATGCAATCAAATTTTATTAACCATGATGTTTATGCAAATGGTTTTTATTCTTATCATCATTATTTTGATAATGGGAACAATACGTTTATCAAATGTGTGGACTCAGAATATAACCGTAATGTTCGCATGGAAAATTTAATAAAAAAGGAATTGGATATACCACCTTCTATAATGAGAAAAACAGATTTTTACTATAACTATATCGATTTAAATAATGATGGCGATAATGAAATTTTTGTTTTAGTAGTTGGTCCTTATACTAGTGGCTCAGGAGGAAGTACAGCCTTTATTTTAGAGGAAAAAAGACACAGATTATCAATCAAACAAAAATTTACTTTGGTTAATGTTCCAATCGTTATTAGTGAAAGCATGACAAATGGTTATAGGGATATTATCGTTAGAAATTTCGGTGGCGGCGTAAAAGGGCGTTACATAGTACTTGCTTATCAAGACGGCGCTTATACTGATGTGAATTCGGGATATGAAATCACTGACTTAAAAGATGTAAGTGGTGTAGCAATTTTGTGTGATAAATAAAAATTACAATACTATGGTATAAAGTTGGGGCAATAAATTATTAAGAGCTTGACATCCATGGATTCGTGTGGTAATATATAAAAATATTCAGATGTAGCAATTTAACTCACATATATTTGTCAGTTGTTGATCATTCAATCGCTGGCGAGTATATGTGTTTTTTTATATACGGAATGAATAATTGAAAAAATTAGGAGGTTCTTTTTATGAATAAAGGTACAGTAAGATGGTTTTGCCCAGAGCAAGGGTTTGGTGTTATTGTAAATGATACCGATAATAAAAATATATTTGTACATTTTTCAGCAATCATAACAGAAGGCTTTAAATCTTTAGCCGAAGGTCAAAAAGTTTTTTATGATATTGCAAGTGATGCAAAAAATAGTAGTAAAATTATTGCTGTTAATGTTCTAAGTGCATAGAACATTATGTTATTGATGTGTGAACGCAACAAAGAAAAACCACGATTAAGTAGATTTTTGTACGGAAAAAACATTCAAAATAACGGTTAAAAAACCTCCAGACACAGTTCAGCTGTGATTGGAGGTTTTTTAAAATCCACGATTTCTATATTTTTCAATATAGAAATCGTGGATTTTATTTTTTATTTTGCGCAAAATATGAAATATTCGATAGAATTTTGTAGAAATTTTTACGAAAGGGTGGTGCATAATGCAAGATTATAAAGGTAGGTTGACTTTGGCAAAGGGAACTTATGTAGAATTTGTTGTTGCACCGGATGAGGATGTTGACTTTGGTGATATTTTAGCGGTTGAAGGTAAGAATGACGATATTTTCTATATTAGAGTGTATGACTTTAAGGTAAAGTCGCGCTGGTCAGATTTAAAAGGTGTTGGTTACTTGATGAGCAAGCTTGATGGTGAAGGCAAGGCAGAAAATCAAGAAGAATTAGATTTTTATCTTGGCGGAAATCATACCGTTAAAGTTGGTATGGCAGAGCAACTGTGTTACGCTAATGCAAATGGTGACTTGTTTAATCCAAAGACTTGCCCCGATTTTTTCTGTGAAGTTCGTGCCTTAAGAAAAGAAGATGCAATATTGCTTGCGGAATTAAAAGGTGATTTAGAGATTGGATTATTAAAAAGTGGCAGAGCTATTATGGATTTACCTGTTGGTATTTATGGAAATAAAACGATTGGAGAACATATTGGCGTATTTGGAACAACGGGATCTGGAAAAAGTAATTTAGTGAAGGTTTTAGCTGGTTCGATCGCAACAAATGGGAACTACGGTGTATTGATTTTTGATGTGCATAATGAATATCATAATGCCTTGATTCAGCATCCAAGGGCAAAGGAAAAAGTTTTTATTTATCATACAGCTGAGAGCAATGGGTATGCAAAGCAATTAAAACTTGATTATTCACAGCTTAGTATTGAAGCTATCGTATCCTGTGCGAATTTTACTGAACCACAACTGGATGCTCTTTTTAAATTAAGTACAGTATGGCAAGACAAATGGTTAGAATATATTTTGAATTATGAAGTGGAAGATATTATTGAAGCGCTAAAAGAGGAAACTGGACAGAAATTTCAGTCGAGAACAATTAGTAAAATTAAAAGTATTTGTTGGAATTTAAAACAAGAATTAAATATTAATGGTTATGAAGAAGATGTTTTAAAGGAAATTATCAATAAATTAGAAACAGGAAATATCGTTTTAGTTGAAATGAAGGAAATATCGAATTTAGGAGAATATGCATTATCAACATTATTATCGCAAGCTTTATTGCATTACTATACATGTAAAACAGAAGTTGAGCGAGAAAAAACAAAAACTGTATTGATTGTATTAGAAGAAGCGCATAGATTTTTAGGGAAAAAATCACATGCAAATAATAATATTTTTGCACAGCTTGTGAGTGAAGCGCGAAAATTTAATTTAGGAATGTGCGTGATTGATCAGCAGCCTAGATTGTTAGCAGATCAAGTTTTATCACAATTAAATACTTTATTTATTTTGGGTCTTGCATCAAAAGCAGATAGAAGCAAATTAGAGTCCATGAGTCGAAAGGATATTCTAAAGCAACGCAACGAAATTAAAAATCTTGATTGCGGAGAAATGATTGCTGCTACAAACTATATGAGGTTTGCGGCACCAGTAAAGGTTTATAAATATGAAGATTATCTAGAACACTTAAGTCATTGATATGTATGGTGTACAGTGAAGATTTTTACTGTGCACCATATTTTGTTCATTAAGTATGTTGGTATGTTTTTTATTTTGAAGGCATAGGATTATCTGTAAAGGCAGGTGTATGTGTTATGCGGCGAAATAATTTACGAAAGCTGGTTAAAGCATTTGAGATACCTGAAGATGTTATGGGCGATTTATCTCGTTTAACGATGCTGGGAAATAAACAATTACTTATTGAAAATCATCGAGGGATTATTGAATATACGCCTACATATATAAGACTTAATTTAGTTGATGGAATTTTAGTGATAAAAGGCACGCATCTTGTCCTAGGAAATTTGCAATTAGAACAGATTTTAGTAGAAGGCAAGGTTGGTGAAATTCATTATGATACATAGGCTGATGAATTATCGGAAAGGGTCTGTGTGTATAAAGGTGAAAAATGGATATGTAGAAAAATTCATAAATTTTTGTATGAACGATAATGTTTATTTATGGGGTGTTCGTCATACGGAAGATGGATTAGTTGCATGGCTTTGTGTAGAAGATTTTTTTAAATTAAGACCAATTGTAAAAAAGAGCGGTGTTAAGATTGTGGTATTAAAGCATTTTGGACTGCCTTTTTTAATTAAACGCTGGAAAAAGCGTAAAGTGATGATGATTGGCGCATGCCTTTTTTTTGTTTGTCTATATATTTTGTCAAATTATATTTGGTTTATTGAAGTTACAGGAACAAAAGCTGTAAGTGATGAACAAATTTTAGAGATTGCAAAAGAGTATGGATTGAAACGTGGTGCCCATAGTGATGACTTTTCAAGTAAGTCAATTGAAAGAGAATTATTAATTCGGTTTCCTGAGCTGGCGTGGGTAGGTATAAATACAAAGGGAACAAAAGTTGATATTGAGGTCGTTGAGAAAGTAATGCCGATTGTAGAAGAGATGAATTCATATGATTTAATTGCTAGTAAAGATGGAGTCATCACAGAATGCATAGTTTTTCAAGGGGTTCCTATGGTCAAAGTTGGTGATATAGTAAAAGAAGGGGATTTATTAATAAAAGGTGCTGAATCGTATAATAATATACATACAGACAACGATACTATGAAAGCAAAAGGTATCGTAAAAGCAAAACTATCTTATCATGGGCATGGAAAAGCGGATTTTAGTAAAGTTTTATATGAAAAGAGCGGGGAAAAGGATTTTTCATTTGCAGTGAAATGGGGAGATTTTTTTTATTCTCTTAAAGTATTTAATGAAAACTCTTTTGGAGCTTTTGAAAAAGAAGAAATTGTTAAAAAAATTCCATGGTGGAGGAATAGTGGCTTTGCTGTCGAATTTATTATAGATATTTATGATGAGTTAATTGCTTATCGGCAAAACTTATCAATAGATCAAGCCAAACAACAAGCGATAAAAGAAGCTTTAAATATGAGCAAAAATTCAATTCCCGAGGATGCTTTGTTAATTGATAATGAAGTGAAAGTAACGGATATAGAAGATGGGATTGAAGTAGAGATTACGTTTATTACAGAAGAAGAGATTAGTAAGCATAGTAATCATAGTTGATAGGAGGCTGCTTTTTTGCAGGGGATTTTAGAAAAAAAAATTACATTTCAAGAAAAAAAGATGGCATTGGCACTGTTAGGCCGAAATGATGAATATATAGATTTATTTTGCAAAAAATTTTCTTGTCAGATAACGAGTCGTGGTGATGAAATCGTGATTCGCGGTGAGGAAGATGAAGTAAGTAAAGTTGAAAAAATATTTCAAGAGCTAATGTTTTTGATTAGCCAGGGGCATGCGCTTACAATGCATGAGGTAAGATATAGTATTGATTTAGTACTACAAGGAAAAGAAGATAGTCTGCATAATTTATTCAATGAAAGTATTCTAATCACGGCAAAAGGACGGCAGGTCAGGCCTAAAACATTAGGACAAAAAGTATACTTAAGTGCAATTAAACAAAATGAGATTACTTTTGGAATTGGACCTGCGGGAACAGGCAAGACATATTTAGCAGTTGCAATGGCAGTTTCTGCGCTTAAGAATAAAACAGTTGAGAAAATTATATTAACGCGTCCAGCGGTAGAAGCTGGAGAAAAGCTAGGCTTTTTACCAGGCGATTTGCAAGAGAAAGTAGATCCGTATTTAAGGCCTATCTATGATGCATTAAATGATATTTTAGGTAATGAGACTTTTCAAAAATTTCTGGCAAAAGGCATAATTGAAGTTGCTCCTTTGGCTTATATGCGAGGCAGAACATTAGAAAATGCATTTATTATTTTAGATGAAGCGCAAAATACGACGCCTGCGCAAATGAAAATGTTTTTAACTCGTCTGGGATTTGGTTCGAAAATTGTTGTCACTGGTGATTTATCACAGGTAGATTTACCTCAGAACATCACATCTGGTCTTGCTGAGGCGCAAGAGGTTTTAAAGGATGTAAAGGGAATCAGAAGTGTTGTGTTAGATGATAGTGATGTTATTCGGCATGAGGTTGTTGCAAGGATTATAAGAGCATATGATCAATATGCAAGAAGATAGGAAACGCAGCAATAAGGCGGTGGAGATGTGAATATAAAAGAACCTTTCAAATGGATTCTATATAAATTAGGGGATTTACATTCTTATCCAATGCTTAAACGTATTTGGCTAGCAGGTGCTTTTTTATTCTTAGTATTAGTTATTGTTGTTGCAGATGTTATCCCGGAAAGAATCGCTGTTGAAGAAGGAGCGGTAAGCGATCGAGATATTATTGCACCGCGTACGGTATCCTATGTAAACGAAGAAAAGACCAAGAAGCTCGAATCAGAAGTTCTAGAAGGTGTTGCTGATGTCTATGATATGGATGTTGCTGTACTTCTAAAATCAGAAGATCAAGTAAATGGAATTTTCAATGCTTTGCAAAATGTTGTAAATACAAAAGATTTTTCTACGATGCTTCCGGATGAACAAGCAGTTTTAAAGCATAAAGCTTTATCGGATGCTATTAGTATAGGAGTTAGCAAGAATACTGTAAATTTTTTAATTTATGCAGACATGAATAGCGTGGAAAATGTAAGAGTGAGTACGATTACCTTTTTACGCAAATATCTACAACGAGGGATTCATGCAGATGAAATTAGTTTAGTAAAGAAACATTTAGCAATTGATTTAGAATCTGCTCCTTTGAATCAAGAGGAGAAAGAGGCTGCTGAAGATTTACTAAAAAATACATTAAAGCCCAATATGATTTTAAATGAAAAAGAAACTGAGAATAGAAAGCAAGCTGCGATTGCAAATGTTGAGCCCGTGCGCGAAACTATTCGCAAGGGACAAGTTCTTGCAAGACATGGGGACGTAATTACAAATCAACAAATCGTCATGATGGAGAAAGTTGGCTTATATCGTGGGCAAGTTAGCGTTAGTCGATTTGTAGGATTGCTGATTTTTATTTTAATTGTTGTGGCAATTATGGCTGCTTATTTATATAAGTTAGAGAAAAATGTATATAGAGATGATAAAAAAATAATTTTACTTGCGCTTATTATATTAATTGCATTATCTTTAGGTAAACTTGCTTATTATTCTTATTATCTAGCTGGACCAGTGGCTGCTGGAGCTTTATTGGCAGCTATCTTGGTTAATCCTAGAGTTGGGCTGATTGTAAGTGTAGTTTTAGCGATGCTTTATGGTATAATTGTCGAATATGATTTGCGCGCTGTAGCTTTTACTTTAGTTGGAAGTATGGCAGGAGTATATAGTGTAACGAAAATGGCACATGGATATAGCCTAACAAAAACAGGACTTTTGATTGGTGCTGCGAATTTTATTATTATCTATTCAATGGGAATGTTAATGCAAATTGATGATTATCAATTATTAACTCAAGGTATTACTGGTGCGATTGGCGGGCTTGCTGCAGCGATTATTACAACTGGGTTATTGCCTTATCTAGAGCATGCTTTTAGTATAACAACGCCGATTAAACTTTTAGAACTTGGGCAATCTAATCAACCGTTGATGCAAAGGCTGCTATTGGAAGCTCCAGGTACATATCATCACAGTGTTTTGATCGGAAATTTAGCAGAGGCTGCGGCTGATAAAATTGGTGCAGATCCTGTGGTTGTACGAGTTGGAGCATATTATCATGATATAGGGAAAATAAAAAGACCTTATTTTTTTGTGGAAAATCAATTTGGTGTGGATAATCCGCATAGCAAATTATCGCCTACTTTAAGTACGTTGATTATTACTTCGCATGTTAAAGATGGACTAGATTTATGTCATGAATATAAGCTACCCAAAGTAATTTCTGATATAGTAGCACAGCATCATGGAACATTGCTAGCATCATTTTTTTATAAAAAAGCATCTGAGACGGAGCATGGCGAGTGTGTGTTGGAAAAGGATTTCCGTTATGAAGGGCCAAAGCCGCAGACGAAGGAAGCCGCCCTTATTATGATTGCTGATGCTTGTGAGGCAGCTGTTCGATCTATTGGTAAACCGAATGTAAGTAGAGTAGAAGCAATGGTACGAAAAGTAATCCGCGAGCGTTTAAATGATGGACAATTTGATGAGTGTGATTTGACATTAAAGAATTTAACGATAATTGGTGATGTATATATTAGAATTTTATCAGGTATGTTTCATTCTAGAATAGAGTATCCGGATAGTGTTAAGGAGATAGAAAGGAAAAAAGATAAAGATGGAAATAGTATTAGAGAACTTTCCGCAGGAAGTTCAAGTGACGGTAGCGATGGAGGAAATCGTGAAGAAAGTCTTAAATAAAGTTGCAGAATTATACGGACTTGAAGAAGATGCGGAAGTTGGAGTTACTTTAACGGACAATGAGTATATCAAAGAATTAAATACAAAATATAGAAATAAAGAATGTTCGACAGATGTATTATCTTTTGCATTAAATGAGGGAGAAGAGCCTGAGATTGTCGATGGTCCTTCAGTTAATTTAATTGGTGACATTATTATTTCAGTTGAAACAGCACAAATGCAAGCTGAGGAATATGGACATAGTTTAGAGCGGGAATTAGCTTTTCTTACAGTGCATGGTATGATGCATTTGCTAGGGTATGACCATATTGAAGAAGAAGATAGAATTGAAATGAGAAAAGAAGAAGAGTATGTGTTGGGAGAATTAGGAATACCACGTAAATAATTTAATAAATTAAGAATTGATTTAAAAATATTCGAAATGTTTTTTTTATCAAGAAGTTCAAGGAGAGAGAGTTATGGAAAAAGGTTACAAATCAGGATTTGTTGCAGTAATAGGAAGACCGAATGTAGGAAAATCTACATTGATTAATAGTTTGATTGGGCAGAAAATTGCAATTATGTCAGATAAGCCACAAACGACGAGAAATAAAATTCTTTGTGTACTTTCACAGCCAGATGCGCAAATTATTTTTATAGATACACCTGGGATTCATAAACCTAAACATAAACTAGGGGAATATATGGTGAGTGCGGCGGAAAATACATTAAAAGAAGTAGACGTTATTTTATTTGTTGTGGATGCAAGTGAAGATTTAGGTGCAGGTGAAATGTATATTTTGGAAAGATTAAGAAATACCAAAAAGCCTGTTGTGCTTGTTGTGAACAAAATAGATAAAATAGATAAACAACAAATTTTGCCAACGATTTCTCGATATGCAGATCGGTATAATTTTATTGGTGTTGTACCAATTTCGGCTAAGCAAAATACAAATTTAGACTATTTAGTGGATGAAATAAAAAAACATTTAGAAGAAGGCCCGCAATACTATCCAAATGATATGGTTACGGATCAGCCAGAACGTTTAATAGCAGCAGAACTTATTCGCGAGAAAGTATTACATTTGACTCGTGAAGAAATTCCACATGCAATAGCTGTAGATTTAGAGGAAATGTCACGACGTGAAAACGATGATGTTTATATTCGGGCGACGATTTATGTTGAACGTGATTCTCAAAAGGGAATTGTTATTGGAGCACGTGGTGCATTACTAAAAGAAATTGGGGCTCTTGCCAGAACTGATATTGAGCATCTGTTAGGGTCGAAAGTATATCTTGATTTATGGGTGAAAGTGAAAAAAGATTGGCGTAATCGTGATGGGATATTACGTGGTTTAGGATATGAATAAAGGGCGGCGATATTGCCACCCTTTTCTTTTTGCTATCTGAATTTCCTTATGGTAGAATGATCGTATAGGAGGACGAGAAGAATAAATGAAATTTTTATCGCGATATTTTATTAATGGATTATTAGTAATCGTACCAATTGCAATTACAATTTTAGTTATTGTTGAAGTTTTTCAATTTACAGAAGGTGTCTTGGGAAAATATATCCCAATTGATGTGCCTGGCATTGGCTTTGTTACAGTTATAGGTCTTATTTTATGTATTGGATGGTTGTCTTCATGCTGGATTATGAAGCAATTTATTCATTTTGGTGAATTTATTGTTGGTAAGATTCCGTTTGTGAAATTTATTTATAATAGTGTTAAGCATCTATCCAGTGCTGTTTTTGAATCAAAGAATTTATTTAAACAGGCAGTGCTTGTTCCGTATCCGCATCAAGGAGTAAAAGCTGTTGGTTTTATTATGGCAGATTTATCTGAAGCAATTACAGAGAAACTTGATGATGAATATGTATGCGTATTTATTCCTTGGAGCTTAAATGTAACATCAGGAAGCAATATTCTTATTCCTAAAAAGGATGTCATCTATCTTGATGTAAGTGTAGAAAGTGCATTACAATACACTTTAACAGCCGGTTCGGTAATGCCAATAAAAGAAATGGAAAATATTAGTGATGCAGGTAATTATAATCAATATATAAAAGATGCGATTAAAAATGCAAAGTACTTTTCATGAATATTCGTCTTTTATACTTATAGGAGATTTTTGTATGGAAATTGGGAAAATTTTTGCTAAAATCCTCTTTATATTTTTATCAAAATAGGCTATGCTATTAGTAGGGATTTATAGAATCATAATTTTTCATAGGCGCTTTGTTTAGGCGAATTTTAAATTTGTTTCCGTTGGTAGAGTAGTAGAGAGAGAGAGAAAAACTATAAACTTTGGCGGGGGTGTTGTTTAGTGTTACTTAGAAATGTCATGTGGGATATTTTTCAAAATACTGGACAAATAGAAGCGTATTTAATGTATCGGAATTGTGCAACTAATTTCGCTGATAACCAGCCTAAAGAAAAAGATGATTTAGAACAAATACCAAATAAGTAATTAGTTTTATGGGTTGAGGTAAAAATGGCGCAATATGCAACTGAAGCTTTGATTTTATCTGTTCGCAATTGGGGTGAAGCAGATAAAATGGTAAATTTTTTTTCAAAAGAATTCGGGAAAATAGCAGCTGTTGCTTATGGTTGCCGTCGACCAAGAAGTCCGCTTGCAGGTGGCATGCAAGTATTTAGTCATCTGCAATTGCAGGTGATGGGGGGCAATAGTTTAGATACAATAAAACAATGTGAAACTAAGCAAGCGTTTAAGCAGCTAAGGGAAAATTTAGATTGTATGGCATATGCGGCTTTCTTGACGGAAGTGGTAAATGAAGTTTGTCCAGAGCGTCATCCGGAGCCGCATATTTATGATTTACTACTTAATGCTTTTCAATTGTTTTCTAAACGAAATCCTCGATTAGTTGCCTTAGCAGCAGGATATCGGATTTTAGAATATACAGGCTACCAGCCGAATTACGAACAATGTGTGGTATGTGGAAAGCATATAGCAACTGATTCATTTTTTTCATTGAGTAAGGGTGGTATCGTATGTGAAGCATGTAAGGAATTGCCACAGATTTCTTTTTCGTTAAAAATGCGTGACTTTATCAACCAGCTATTAGCTTTAAACTGGGAAGAGCCACAATCTTTTAGTGTGTCTGGAGCGGTACTAATGCAAGTGGAGAAATTATTGATTGATTATTTGCATTTTATTCTGGAAAAGCCGTTAAAATCACTTGAATTTATTCAGCAGTTGGCAGAGTTGCCAAAAGTTCATACATAGGGTTAAGAATTGACAAAGTATGTGCAATTTGTTAAACTCAATGGGTATATAGTAGATTTAGTCTTAGTTTTGATGAAGGCAATGAAGGAAAGTAGTATCCTAATCTTAGCGAGTCGAGGATAGTGAAAGCTTGACAATTTAGGTGAAGGCGTTCCCAAGCCGTGAGAGGAAAGCGCAAGCGAGTAAACCTCACAATATTTATAAGGTGGGCAATATGCCAATCAGGGTGGAACCGCGGGAATGTATATCTCGTCCCTGTAACAATGTATGTTACAGGGACGAGATTTTTGTTTTTGTAGCAAAGGTCAAAACGAGGCTTTAATTTAAAGGAGGAATTTTTCTTATGACATTTCAGGACATTATCCTGACTTTACAAAATTTTTGGGCGAAGCAAAATTGTATTTTATCGCAACCATACGATGTGGAAAAAGGTGCAGGGACGATGAACCCTTCTACATTTTTGCGTGCATTAGGGCCTGAGCCTTGGCATGTTGCCTATGTAGAGCCTTCTCGTCGTCCAGCGGATGGACGTTATGGAGAAAATCCGAATCGTTTATTTCAACATCATCAATTCCAAGTCATTATGAAACCATCACCAGATAATATTCAAGAATTATATTTAGAAAGTCTTAGAAAGCTTGGAATCAAACCAGAAGAACATGATATTCGCTTTGTTGAAGATAACTGGGAATCTCCGACGCTTGGTGCATGGGGACTTGGTTGGGAAGTTTGGCTTGATGGTATGGAAATTACTCAATTTACGTATTTTCAACAAGTAGGTAGCGTAGATGTAAAACCAGTATCTGTGGAAATTACATACGGCTTGGAACGTCTTGCTATGTATATTCAAGGAAAAGAAAATGTATACGATTTAGAATGGGTAAATGGTGTTACTTATGGAGATGTATTCCATCGTAATGAAGTAGAGCAATCTACTTATAATTTTGAGCTTGCTGACACTGATTTATTATTTGAGTTATTTGATAAATATGAAAAAGAAGCAATTCGTGTTATTGAAGCGGGTTTTGTATTACCAGCTTATGATTATGTATTGAAATGTTCACATACATTTAACCTTCTAGACGCACGTGGAGCGATTAGCGTAAGCGAACGTACAGCGTTTATCGGTAGAGTTCGTAATATGGCTAGATTATGTGCGCAGGGATATCTAAAACAACGTGAAGAGTTAGGTTATCCTTTGTTAAAAGGAGGTAAAGCAAGTGAGTAAAGATTTATTATTAGAAATTGGTACAGAAGAAATTCCCGCAAGATTTATGACAGGAATTTTAAATCAAATAGAAACAATAGCAAAAAATAAATTTGCAGAACTTCGTATTGCGTTTGATGAAGTGCAAGCTTATGGAACGCCTCGTCGGATTGCTTTGATTGTAAAAAATGTTGCAGATAAGCAAGAAGACATCTCAAGTGAAAACAAAGGGCCGTCAATAAAGGTTGCTTTTGATGCGGAAGGAAATCCAACAAAGGCTGGTATGGGTTTTGCTAGAGGACAAAAAGTTGATGTCAAAGATTTAGTTGTCAAAGATGGTTATGTTTATGCGATGGTACATGAAGTTGGACAAGAAACTTCAGGGATGATGGCAACTGTTTTACCAGAGATTATTTATAGCTTAAACTTTCCGAAAAATATGCGCTGGGCTAACTTAGATATGAAGTTTGTTCGTCCAATCAAATGGATTGTTGCACTATTTGGCAATGAGGTTGTTGACTTTTCAGTTGCGGAAGTAAAAACTGGTAATGTATCTCGTGGACATCGTTTCCTTAGCAAAGGAGATATTGTAATCAAAAATGCAGATTCTTATGTGGAAACATTAGAAAAAGAATTTGTAATTGTTGATCAAGATAAACGTCGTGATATGATTCAAAAACAAATTCTGGAATTGGCAGAAAGTAAAGGCGGAAATGCTGAAATTTCCGAAGATTTATTAGAAGAAGTTGTTTTCTTAGTTGAATATCCAACAGCTTTATGTGGTAATTTTGAGGATAAATATTTAAAATTGCCACCTGAAACAGTAATCACACCGATGCGTGAACATCAACGTTACTTCCCTGTGAAAGCAGCGGATGGATCTCTTATGCCGATGTTTATTACCGTAAGAAATGGTGGAAAAGAACATTTAGAAATTGTACAACATGGGAATGAGCGTGTACTTAGAGCTAGACTTGCTGACGCACAATTTTTCTTTGAAGAAGATTGCAAAGTTAAGTTGATTGATCGACTGGAAAAATTAAAGACAATAGTGTTCCAAGAAGGTCTTGGAACGATTTATGATAAAGCTGAACGCTTAGCTAAATTATCTGCTTTTCTTGTCAAACATACAGGTGTGGATCAATCTGCACTAGTAACGATTGAACGTGGTGCGAAATTAGCAAAAACGGATTTAGTTACAGGTATGGTCTGTGAATTCACGGAATTACAAGGCATTATGGGTAGAGAATATGCGTTATTAAACGGTGAAACTAAAGAAGTATCACAAGCGATTTATGAACATTATTTGCCCCGTTTTGCTGGCGATGAATTGCCTGCAAGCGTAGCTGGTCAATTTATTAGTATTGCGGATAAAATTGACAATATTGTGGCAACGTTCAGCCGCGGATTGATTCCAACCGGTTCTCAAGATCCGTATGCATTACGTCGGCAAGCATTAGGAATTGTAAATATTTTGATTGATGGTAAATATGATGTCTCTTTAGCGGGGCTTGTTGAAGAAGCTATGAATTTATTATCGATTGCTGATATAGAAAAACGAGATAAATTAATTGCGGATGTTCAAGAGTTCTTCCGGTTACGAATCAAAAATGTATTAACGGATGAAAATATTCGTTATGATATTATTGATGCAGTTCTTGCTACGGGAATGGATAATATATATGCTGTGTATTTAAAGGCAATTGCTGTGACTGCTGAAATTGAAGAACGCGATATGACAAAAGCAATTCAAGCCTTTGTTCGCGTGGGAAATCTTGCGAAAAAAGCAAAAGCTGCAATTGTAAAAGCAGAATTGTTTATTACAGATGAAGAAAAAAATCTTTATCAAGCATATGTATCCGTTAATAGTGCGGTTGAAAGTCTAATCGAAGGAAAAGATTATGCTGGTGCAATTGATGCAATGATGGATTTAATCGAACCAATCGATAACTTCTTTGACAACGTTATGGTTATGGATAAAGAGGAAGCAATCAAAACAAATCGTTTGGCTTTATTAAGCAGTATCACAAATATGGTAAATCAAGTTGCTGATTTTAGTAAAATTGTATAAGTTATCAAGTTGATTTGATTCAGATAGTTTTTTTACTCTATCTGAACCCTAATCTCCTTACTTAGAGATTGAGCTGCTCTTAGCTCTCATATAAAAATTGAGAGTTTTAGAGCAGCTGTTTTTTACTTGATATCTAAAAATTCAAAAGAAAAATAAATTAAAATTTAACATTCTAAATAGTGTTTAATTTTAAGTGGAATACAGAGAAGTTTAGTTATATGCTTTAGATGCTGGTCTATGCCAATAAAACAGTAGTGGAATATATAATGTATTTTATAACTTAGGGTTGTTGCTTGTTGTAAAATGTTGTATAATTATTTCGATACAATACTATGAGAAAAGAGGTAGATTTGTGGATACTACAGTAATGGGATTAGGAATATGTATTATAGGTGTTATTGTTATTGCGGTTATTAAGTATCAGGGAATGAAGTACAATTACAAAGCTGTGGCTTCAGTATTGCTTCAAGAGCTATTAGTTAAGGAACATGGCATTAAAAGTGATTTAGCTAATAGGGTGTGTACAGAAATTTATAAAGTCAAGAAAAATGATTTTGAAAATACATATAGTGTTGCGAAACAGGGATCGGGACGGTTAGGAAATATTTTTGCTAAAGATAATCTTCAAAAATTAATTATTGAAAAAGCTGAAAAATTGAATGTAGATCATAATGATTCACAAGAATTTAATCGGATTAATGAGATAGTAATAGATGAGCTAATAGCGCAGCTTTCAAATAAAAAAATAAAAAAATAGCAGGTGGACTTTTTAGTTTACCTGCTATTATTTTATGGTATGCTATTAATATTGATTAATATGGAGAGTTATAATGAATTATTTTGAAGCAATCGCAAATTTAAAGAAAAAAGGGCTTTCATCGCTTTATTTAATTAGTGGCGAAGAATCATATCTAGCGAATAAGTTTGAAAAAGCTGTGATAAAAAAAACATTTCCAGGAAATAACACTGATGGGGTACAAATATTAAGCACTGAAGCAAGTGTTGATGAAATTGTAAATTCAGTGGAGTCAATGCCGTTTTTTAGTGAAAAAAACTTAATTATCGTGCGTAATAGTACTTTATTTAAAGAGCGAAAAAATGCAAATGAGAAACAAGCAAATAGAAATGAAGAAAAATTGATACAGCTATTTAGTGATATGCCGACATATAGCATATTGCTATTGGTGACCGTAGACAAAATAGATAAGCGAAGAAAGCTTTATAAAGCCATTGATAAGCATGGAATACATGTGGAAGCATTGCCGATAAAAGCTCGTGATATTAAAGATTGGCTGCAAAATAAATTATATGAGATTCACCGGGAATTCTCTCGTGAAGCTTATGAATACTTTATAGAAGCAACTAGTGTGATGGCACAAATTTCATTGGGATATCTCGAACAGGAATTTGAAAAGTTAACGCTATATACTGATAAAACGCGAATTGAAAAAGAGGATTTAATCAAAGTATTTAGTAGCATCCCAGAGGTTTCTATTTTTGCAATGCTTGATGCAATTAGTGAAAAGAAGTTAAAGCAAGCATTGGTTTTGTTGGAGGAACAATTAATTGCAGGAGAACATCCGTTGAGATTAATTACGATGTTAAGCCGACATACTAGACAATTATTGCAAGTAAATGTGTTGTTAAAACAAGGCGCTACGAGTAGACAGATTGCGGAAAGCCTTGGTGTGGTACCTTTTATTGCGGAAAAATTAATGAAGAAAAGCAGATCTTTTAGGCAGGAAGTGTTGCAACAAGTGCTGATAGATTTAGCCGAAGTGGATTATCAATTAAAATCCAGTCAAGCTGATTGTATAGCATTAGAAAGAATTATTATTAATTTGTGCAGTGAATAAAAATGGCAGACGGAAATATTTCTGTCTGCCATTAAGTATATATGTATATGTATTGATTTTTTAGGAAAGATAAAGTAAGAAAGCCTATTCACTAAAGTGAATAGGCTTTTAATTACACAATGTAAATTATTTAGCTAAAGCGTTAAGTTTACGAGCTAAACGGGATTTTCTGCGAGCAGCAGCATTTTTATGGAAAACACCTTTAGCAGCAGCTTTATCAATCGTTTTAGTAGCTTCAATAAGGAGGGCTTTAGCTTCATCAGCTTTACCAGCTTCAACAGCTTCAATTAATTTACGGGAAGCAGTTCTAACAGCTGATTTCACAGCGAAGTTTTTTGCACGACGTTCAGCGTCAGTTTTTACGCTACGTACGGATGAAATAATATTTGGCAAGTGGTTCACCTCCTTAAGGGTTTGTTTACCTAGATATTCTAGCATGTACTTATCTAAAAAGCAAGCATGATTTGTTAAATAAACACACAAACTAAAAAATAGTATAGCGAAATTTTTAAATTTGGTCAATTAAAACTTTGAAAATGTCGAAAAGTTTTTATAAAGGAGGATTTTTATGCAGGAATTTTTAGATTTTAGAACAGATTTAGCCATTGAGGCGAGAGAAATGCTTTCGAAACGCATTTCTCATGATATTCCAGGAGTGGAAATGGTGACAAGCACAGACGAGGATGTTTTAATCACTCGCGTAGATGTAACGAATCATGAAGCTGAGAAAGCGTTAGGAAAACCTAAAGGAAAATATATTACGATAGAAGCACAGGGAATTAAAGAGAATATACCAGTCTTACACGAAAAAATTACTCGTTTATTAGCCGATGAATTAAAAATAATCGTAGATGCTAATCAACATAAAACTGTGTTAGTTGTTGGGTTAGGAAATCGTCATGTAACGCCTGATGCATTAGGGCCTAAAGCTATAGAGAAACTATTTGTTACCCGTCATTTAGGTGATATGTTGACTGAGGAGATAAAAAATGATGTATGCTTAGTATGTGCGATAGCTCCTGGTGTTTTAGGAATTACAGGAATGGAAACGGCAGAAATTATTCAAGGTGTTGTTGAAAAAGTTAAACCTGATCTTATCATAGCAATAGATGCTTTGGCTGCTGCTTCAAGCAAAAGAATTAATACAACGATTCAAATTGCTAATACAGGAATTCATCCAGGGTCTGGTGTTGGTAATAAAAGATTTGGATTAAATGAAGAATCATTAGGCAGACCTGTGATTGCAATAGGTGTTCCAACAGTTATTCACGCTTCCACAATTGCCATGGATACAATAAATACATTAAAAGAATATGCTGAATTTGCACGATATTTTAAAAGTTTAGAAAAATTGTCCCCAACGGAACAACAGGTTATTGTTAGGCAGATTTTACCTGAAAGTTTGGGGGATTTAATGGTGACTCCAAAAGAAATTGATCGGTTAATGGATGATATTTCTAAAATAATTGCTAGTGCGATTAATGAAGTGTTGCATCCTGTGATTAATGAAGAAAACATTTCGCAATATTTGAAATTTTAGGTAATTTATTAATGAATATTATTAGTTATATTATGATGGCTTTTGCATATATATCTTATGTGGACAAAAATGATAAATCTATTTAGTGGAAGGCATTACTTGGCACTAAAGAGAGAAGGAATCTACAGGCTGGCAGATAGTGTTTAACTAAATGACACGTTAGTCAATGGACAAGAGATTCTTTAAGTAGGAGGCTGTTTTTGTGACTAGGATGCAAAGGCGAAAACTATTATGGGCCAGTAAACGACGAATTTTTATAAATGTATTTGCAGTGTTTCTTTTAATTGCTACATTATATCAAAACTATATTGAGGATTCTGTACCTGCTAGTGCTTCGGCTTATGGAAATCAGTTTGTCTCTACACATACAAAATGGTATGAAGTTTTATCTTATGGTATCCCTGGAATTGAAACCGTAAATAAAGACGGGGCTAAATCGGAAAATGGAATGGGACAAAGTGTATTTAATATGATAAGACTTGTTACGAATATTGATAGACAAGATATTCGATCTTTAATAAGGGCTGAAATTCCAGTGTTAGCTACGGTGAAGACAACGACGGCGATTGCTTCAAATACGTCAGCTTTGCCGAATTTTGATAAGATAAAAACAATTCCTAAAGGTAAGCCAATTGTTGCTTTATATCATACACATACAGCAGAATCATTTATTCCGAGTTCTGGGGCGGCTCATGCACCTGGAGGGCAAACTGGTGAGATTGTTGAAGTTGGAGATGCTTTGGTACAAGCATTAGCACAAAAAAATATTGTTACTTTACATGATAAAACGATTCATGATTATCCAAGCTTTATGAAAGCGTATGGTAAATCTGAGGAGACAGTAACGAGAATTGTTAAAGAAAATCCATCTATTGAAATGATTTTTGATGTGCATCGTGATGCTGATAAAAGGGCAAATGTGGTAACGACAATTCAAGGAAAAAATGTAGCTCAAATTATGATTATTGTGGCGCAAGGACAGGCAGATTTACCACAACCACATTGGGAAGAAAACTACGCCTTTGCAAAATTAATAAAAACTAAATGCGATGCAAAGTATCCCGATTTGATAAAAAGTATACAACTGGTTGATTGGCGTTATAATCAGCATTTACATCCGCATGCTTTATTGCTAGAAGTTGGTAGTCAGGAAACGAGTTTGGAGGAAGGCGAACAAGCAATGTTTTTACTAGGAGATATTCTAAGCGAAATTATTCAAGAAAACAAATAATTGAGGTCGATTTGATGTTAAAGAACACATTTGATTTAAAAATAGTTTTAGGAATGGTGATTTTTATTATTTTTGTAAGTGTTGGTATTTTAACAGCTGAAATGCAATTAAATAAGTTAACATTAAATCAACCAATTATTGAGGAAGAAGCCAAAAAGTATTATGATTTAGTCGAAGAAAATACTTTAGATATCTATCTTGAGGGCAATCGCTATATGGAACAAATTATAGAAAAGGTAAAACCGTATTAAGAGGAATAGATGTGATACTTGCAGTTGGTATCTTGCAGATGCTATAATTTAAAGAAGTGTTTGCAGTTTTAGGTACAGGAGGAAAAAATGAATATAAAAAATATCCGCAATTTTTCTATTATTGCTCATATTGATCATGGAAAATCAACGATTGCCGATCGTCTTATTGAATATACAGGAACATTATCAAAACGAGAAATGGAAGCACAAGTATTAGATCAGATGGATTTAGAACGAGAACGTGGGATCACAATTAAAGCACAAGCAGTTCGTTTAGAGTATGTGGGCAAAGATGGAGAAACATATCAAATTAATTTAATTGATACACCAGGACATGTTGATTTTACTTATGAAGTTTCACGTAGTTTAGCTGCCTGTGAAGGGGCTCTTTTAGTTGTTGATGCGGCGCAAGGAATTGAAGCACAAACTTTAGCCAATGTATATTTAGCATTGGAACATAATTTGGAAATTATCCCTGTTGTAAATAAAATTGATTTGCCAAGTGCAGATCCGGATAAAGTAAAACATGAAATAGAAGAAGTGATTGGACTTGATGCATCTGAGGCTGTACTTGCCAGTGCAAAAGCTGGTATTGGTATCAAAGAGATTCTTGATGCAATAGTTGAAAAGGTACCAGCACCGACAGGCGATGAAAATGCACCGCTAAGCGCGTTGATTTTTGATTCTCATTTTGATGCATATAAAGGTGTTATTGCTTATGTACGGGTAATGAATGGAAAAATAAAGCCTGGGATGAAACTTAGAATGATGGTGACCAATAAAGAGTTTGAAGTTACTGAAGTGGGAATTTTCCGTCCCGCTTTAGCGAATATAGGTGAACTTAGTACCGGTGAAGTTGGATTTGTAGTAGGAAGTATTAAAAATGTAAAAGATGTTCGTGTTGGTGATACGATTACTGATGCACTAAAACCCGCAAAAGAGCCTTTACCGGGTTACCGTGGAATAAACCCTATGGTATATTGTGGTCTTTATCCAATGGATAGCTCTGATTATGACAACTTAAAAGATGCGTTAGAAAAACTGCAATTAAATGATGCATCTTTATTGTTTGAACCAGAGACGTCGATTGCTTTAGGTTTTGGTTTCCGTTGTGGATTCTTGGGATTGCTTCATATGGATGTTATCCAAGAGAGGTTGGAACGCGAATATAATTTAGGGCTCATTACAACAGCTCCAAGCGTAATTTATCAAGTATATAAAACAAATGGCGAAATGCTTAAAATTGATAATCCAGCGAATCTACCACCGGCAACAGAAATTGATCATATTGATGAGCCGTATGTTAAAGCAACAGTTATTGTTCCTAATGATTTTGTTGGTGCCGTGATGGAATTGTCGCAAGAAAAACGTGGCGAATTTAAAGATATGAAATATCTTGATGTCGATCGCGTAATGATTACGTATCATATTCCTTTAAGTGAGATTATTTACGATTATTTTGATCGCTTAAAATCCTCCACTAGAGGTTATGCTTCACTTGATTACGAGTTAACGGATTACCAGACTTCTATATTAGTGAAACTGGACATTTTATTAAACGGTGAACCTGTTGATGCATTGTCAGTGATTGTACACAAAGACAAGGCTGCATATCGAGGACGTCAATTGGCTGAAAAATTAAAAGGGATTATTCCGAAGCAAATGTTTGAAATTCCGATTCAGGCGGCAATAGGAAATAAAGTAATTGCACGCGAAACGGTCAAAGCGATGCGTAAAGATGTACTGGCAAAATGTTATGGTGGAGATATTTCACGTAAACGTAAATTGCTTGAAAAGCAAAAAGAGGGTAAAAAACGCATGAAGTCTGTAGGTAGCGTGGAAATACCACAAGAAGCATTTATGGCTATTTTAAAAATTGATTGATGAAGGTGAGAAGATGCAATTAGGTTTATATTTGCATATTCCATTTTGTCAGCAAAAATGTTTTTATTGTGATTTTCCTTCCTATGCAAATAAGGAAGGACTCCAAGATGAATATATAACCGCCTTGTCTAGCGAGATTGCTTTACAGGGCGGTCTTTTATCTGCCTATTCAATAAATACAGTTTATATTGGCGGTGGGACACCAACGGTATTGCCGATACACCTGCTGACGAATTTGATACAAACGATACAAAAAAAATTTAAGCTAACAAATGATGTCGAATTTACGATAGAAGTAAATCCACAAACGATAAACCGAGAAGGATTATACAGGCTATATGAATTTGGTGTAAATAGGATAAGTTTTGGTGTGCAAAGCTTTCAAGATCCTCTTTTAAAAAGAATCGGGCGTATTCATACGGCAGATGAGGCACGGCAGATTGTTTGTGACGCGGCAAGTATTGGATTTAAAAATATTAGTTTAGATTTGATGTATGGGTTGCCGAAGCAAACGCTGGATGAGGTGGAATACAGTGTTAGAGAGGCTATAAAGTTGCCAATTCAGCATATTTCTGTGTATGGGTTAAAAGTGGAAGAGGGAACAGTCTTTGCAAAATTAGAAGAACAAAATAAACTTTTTTTGCCAGATGAAACATTGGAAGATAAAATGTATGAATTTGTAATGAAGCAGTTACCGGCATTTGGATTTGAGCGCTACGAAATTTCTAACTTTGCAAAAGCTGGTTTTGAAAGTCGTCATAATTTGAAATATTGGCAGTGTTTGCCGTATATAGGACTGGGAGCAGCAGCACATTCTTGTTTTCAAAATAAAAGGTTTTATAATGAACAGCAGGTTGAAAAATATATACAAAAAATAAAATGGGAACGTAATGCAGTGGCGCACGAAGAACTTCTTAGTCATAAAGATAAAGTGGAAGAGTTTTGTTTTTTAGGGTTAAGAAAAAAAACGGGAATTAGTTGCCGAGAATTTATGGATACCTTTGGATATGAATTAAAAGATTTGTATGGAGATACTATTGAAAATTTAAAAAGAAAAAAATTACTATCCGAATTGAATGGACAAATTTTTTTAACTTCCTTAGGAATGAAATATGGTAACCAGGTTTTTTGTGAATTTTTATTAGATTCCTAAAGAAAATAAATAATAACGCCTTGACAATCGTACGAATGAGTGGTATTTTCTAATTAGACATTAGCACTCACTGGTGTAGAGTGCTAACAATAGGAGGTGGGAAGATGCTTGATGAACGAAAGCAGAAAATTCTTCGTGCGATTATTAATGACTATATTTCCACCGCAGAGCCTATTGGATCAAGAACGATTGCCCGTAAATATGACTTGGGGGTAAGTTCGGCGACAATTCGCAATGAAATGGCTGATTTAGAATTGCTTGGTTATCTGGAACAGCTTCATACGTCGTCTGGGCGTATTCCTTCGGTAAAAGGGTATCGGCTCTATGTTGATGACTTGTTAGCTCCTGAGGCTATTACAGAAAATGAAATGAATTTAATCAGTAACTGGTATAAGGCAAAAGCCAAGCGTGCTGAAGAAGTATTTCAAGAAACAGCTAAGATTATATCAAGGCTGACAAAAAATATTTCTTTAGTTTTAGCGCCACAGTTATCACAGGCAAATTTTAGGTATCTGCAATTTTTACCACTTGATGAAAAACGTGTGATTGTTGTTATTATGACTGATGCTGGTTTCGTTGAAAATAAATTGATGACGATACCGAAAGGTGCGGCAGTAGAAGATTTACAATTGATTGCTGGTGTTATTAACAAACATTTAGCAGGTCGTTCATTGGAATCTATTAAGCCATCCGTATTAAGAAAAATTAAAGCGGAAGTTATGGCTGATACTGATTTATTTGAGTGTGCGATTGATATGATTGCTCGTGCGCTGACAGTTGAAAAAAAGGAACGCCTTTATATGGGCGGAACTACACAGTTAATAAACCAGCCAGAGTTTCGTGATGTCGAAAAAATGCAAAATCTTCTTAATATGCTTGAAGAGGAGCAGCTCTTATGCGATTTATTAAACTCTCATGAAAATGAGCAGGGGATTATCGTGACAATTGGTCAAGAGAATAAGTATAGTGGAATTAAGGATTGTAGCATCATTCGTGCAACGTATAAATTAGAGGGGCAAGTCATTGGCTCGATTGCTGTTCTTGGACCAACGAGGATGGAATATGGCAAAGTAATGTCACTATTAGAATTTATGCACAACAATTTAGAAAAGATATTAACACAATACAAACTATAGGCATTGCCTATAGTACATAATAATTTCTAGTGTAGAAATGATGAAACTCTGATGATTTTGGAGGTTATAATTAATGGCGTTGAAGCAAGCGGAAAGCAGTGCTGAAGTTGAAGACAAACTAGCGGCATTGACGACTAATGTAAGTGCAATTCGGGCTGTAAAAAGTGCAGTAGAGGGCACAATTGGTCCTAAAGGACTTGATACAATGCTTGTGGATCGTGATGGTGGTGTAATCGTTACGAATGATGGCGTGACGATTTTAGAGCAAATGGAAGTAGATCATCCAGCCGCGCAAATGATGATTGCTATCGCTAAAAATCAGCAGGAGAAAGTTGGCGATGGAACGACGACAGCGACGATTGTTGCAAGCAGTTTAGTTTCAGAAGGCTTAGATAAAGTTATTCGGGGTGTTCCTGTAGCCAAATTAATTGATGGAATTGCCTATGGAATTCAATCATCCTTAGAGTTAATAGAAAGCTGTAGTCATAAAGTGATCTCCTTAGATGATCCATATTTATACAATATTGCTATAATTGCTGGGCGCAAATATAATGATGTTGCGGATATGGTCATAAAAGCGGCAAAGCTTATAGGAAAAGATAAGCTTTGTGATGCAAAGTTTAAACTGTCAGATATCGTGTATTCGCAAAATGGTGTAGAAAATGAAGTTTTTGGTGGTGTATTGATTCATCAAAAGCGAATGAATACTGAGATGCCGCATACATTAGAATCGGTTAAGATTTTAGTGATTGATGATGCTTTAGAGATTGAAACAATGAGCAGTGAAGCTTTGGGAACTGAAAGTGGATTTCAGCAATACATGAAACAGCAAGCTGAATTTAAAGAGAATTTACAAAAAATTATTGATTTAGGTGTTAAATTCGTTTTAGTTGACCGTGGAGTAAATTCTGATGCTGAAGAAGTTTTAACAGATGCAGGCGTTATGATATTAAGACGTGTGGAAAACGAAATCCTAAATCGGGTAGCAGAGCATGTTGGTGCCCGCAAGCTAAAAAGAACTGGGTTAAAAAAATCACTCAGTGAGTTAGAAAAATATTTAGGTTATGCCGAATCTGTAATTGAAGATGAAAAATTACAGCAAGTTCGCGTTCTTGGCGGCAAAGGAATACCGACAGCGGCAATATTAGTTGGTGCAGCGACGGAACAAATTGCTGGTGAAAAAGAGCGAATTGCGAAAGATGCTGCTTCAAGTGTTCAGGCTGCTGTAAAAGGTGGATATGTTGCGGGGGGCGGTGCTGCTGAAATTATGTTAGCACGCAACTTAAAAAGCCGTAAAAAGGAATTTGCAGGGATGATTGACTATGGAGTTGAATGCGTTGTGCAAGCGTTAAAGGCTCCATTGTCTCAAATAATAAAAAATGCTGGATATCATCCATTAGAAAAAGTGGAGGAAGTCATCGGTGCTCAATTTGACAAACAAAATGGAGCATTGGGAGTTGATTGTGATAATGGTAAGATTACTGATATGATTTCCAAGGGAATAGTTGATCCAGCATTAGTAAAATACTATGCTATAAAGAGTGCTGGTGAAATTGCAATTTCAATTTTAAGAATAGGCACGATTATAAGAAAAAAGAAATGCAAAGGTCAGGGAGAGTTACTTGACTGATAATTTAAAGAGGTGAAAATTTTTAATGGCTGAAGAAATAAAGAACCCTGTAGATGAAAATTTAGCGAAAAAAGCTGAAGTAAATGAGTCTACAGAACAAATTCAACCAGAAGAAACAGAACAAAATGCAGAAGTTACACGTTTAAAACAAGAATTAGATGTAAAAGATAAGCTTGTTCAGGAAAGTGCTGACAGACTAAAACGTATGCAGGCTGATTTTGATAACTTTAGACGGCGTACTCGTCAGGAAAAAGAAGAGCTATCAGCAATTGTATCGCAAAATTTGATAAAAGAATTGCTACCTTTACTTGATAATTTTGAAAGAGCTTTGGCGGTAGAAAGTGCAGATGGAGAAAATTTTAAAGCAGGAGTAGATATGATCTTAAAACAATTTATAGCGACTCTTGAAAAAAATGGTCTAGAACCGATTAAAGCTGTTGGTGAAAAGTTTGATCCTAACTTTCATGAAGCTATTATGCGTATTGCTGATGAAACTAAGGAAGATGATACAATTGCTGAAGAGTTGCAACGTGGCTATAGTGTACGAGGTCGCGTAATTAGGCCAAGTATGGTTAAGGTAATAGGTAATTAATATTCAAATAAAAAATTGATATATTTTGCAAGGGGGATTTTTGATTATGGCAAAAGTAATAGGTATTGACTTAGGTACAACAAACTCGGTAGTTGCAGTTATGGAAGGTGGAGAACCTACCGTTATTACGAATACAGAAGGAAGTCGTTTAACCCCATCTGTTGTAGGATTCTCGAAAACGGGCGAACGTTTAGTTGGTCAACTAGCAAAACGTCAAGCTGTTTCAAATCCAGACCATACATTTAGTTCTATTAAACGTCATATGGGTACTGATTATAAAGTATCTGTTGATGATAAAAAATATTCACCACAAGAAATTTCAGCAATGATTTTACAAAAATTAAAGGCTGATGCGGAAGCTTACTTAGGGGAGACTGTAACTCAAGCTGTTATCACAGTTCCTGCATATTTTAATGATAGCCAACGTCAAGCGACGAAAGATGCTGGTACAATTGCTGGCCTTGAAGTTCTTCGTATTATTAATGAACCAACAGCTGCTTCACTTGCTTATGGTTTAGATAAAGGTGAAGAGCATACAATTTTAGTATTTGACTTGGGTGGCGGTACTTTCGATGTATCTATTCTTGAACTTGGTGATGGCGTATTTGAAGTAAAAGCTACGAACGGTAACAACCGTCTTGGTGGTGATGACTTTGATCAACGTGTAATGGATTGGATGGTTGCTGAATTCAAAAAAGAAACTGGTATTGATTTATCTCAAGATAAGATGTCTGCACAACGCTTAATTGAAGCTGCTGAAAAAGCAAAAATTGAATTGTCAGGTGTATTATCTACCAATATTAATCTACCGTTTATCACAGCTGATGCGACAGGTCCAAAGCATTTAGATTTAACATTAACTCGTGCAAAATTTGATGAATTAACAGCTAGCCTTGTTGAAGCTACCATGGGACCAACTCGTCAAGCACTTCAAGATGCGGGTATTTCAGCAAGTGGAATTGATAAAGTTATTTTAGTTGGCGGTTCCAGCCGTATTCCAGCTGTTCAAGAGGCGATTAAGAAAAACTTAGGAAAAGAACCTCATCGTGGTGTAAATCCTGATGAATGTGTAGCTATTGGTGCTGCTATTCAGGCTGGTGTACTTGTTGGGGAAGTTAAAGACGTATTGCTATTAGATGTAACTCCACTTTCTTTAGGTATTGAAACATTGGGTGGCGTTTGTACAAAAATTATTGAAAGAAATACAACAATTCCTACATCTAAGAGTCAAACATTCTCAACTGCTGCGGATAATCAACCATCTGTTGATATCCATGTATTGCAAGGGGAACGTGAAATGGCAGCTGGTAATAAAACACTTGGGCGCTTTGAATTGTCCGACATTCCACCAGCTCCAAGAGGAGTACCTCGTATTGAAGTTACATTTGATATTGATGCGAATGGTATTGTTCATGTATCTGCAAAAGATCTTGGAACAGGAAAAGAACAAAAAATTACGATTACTTCTTCCGGTGGTATGAATAAAGACGATATTGATCGTATGGTAAAAGAAGCAGAAGTTCATGCTGCAGATGATAAAAAACGTAAAGAAGAAATAGAAACAAGAAATAATGCAGATTCTTTAATTTACCAAGCGGAGAAAACAATTAAAGATTTAGGAGATAAAGCCGATAAAGCTAAAGTATCTGAGATTGAGGCTGCTGTGACAAAATTAAAAGAAACATTAAAAGGTACAGATATTGACGCAATCAAAGCTGATACAGAAGCTTTAACAAAACCTTTATACGAAATGAGTGCAGCTGCATATCAAGCAGCTGAAGGTGCTGCAGCTCCAGGACAAAATCCACAGGATGACGCTCAACAAGCTCCAAAAGATGAAAATATTATGGATGCAGACTACAAAGTAGTTGACGATGAAAAGAAATAATAGTAAAGTTACATTAAATTGATAGTAGATTAGCTATTTGACTCCGACTTATTTATTTGGTCGGAGTCAAATGACTACAGAACGATAGTTTAGGATGGTGTAAAGTGAGTAAACGCGATTATTATGAGGTGCTTGGTGTATCGAAAACGGCATCAGAAGATGAAATCAAAAAAGCGTTTAGAAAACTAGCCAGAAAATATCATCCCGATATGAATCGTGAAAATCCCAAAGAAGCAGAAGAAAAGTTTAAAGAAGCAAATGAAGCTTATGAAATATTATCAAATGCAGAGCGTAGAGCGCAATACGATCAATTTGGTCATGCAGCGTTTGATGGCAGTGCAGGTGGTGGTCAAGGCGGATTTGGTGGATTCGGAGGCTTTAGCGGCGGCGGTTTCGGAGATATTTTTGATATGTTTTTTGGCGGTCAAGGTGGATTTGGCGGTTCTCGTCGTCCAGGACCGGAACGTGGGTCTGATTTACGCTATGATTTAGAAATTGATTTTAAAGAAGCAGCTTTTGGTAAGGAAACTGAAATCAGTATACCAAGAACTGAAGAGTGCGAAGTTTGTCATGGTAGTGGTGCTGCCCCTGGAACACATCCAGAAACTTGTCCGCAATGTAAAGGAGCTGGACAAGTGCAATTTGCACAAAATACACCATTTGGCAGAATGGTAAATATGAAAACATGCGAACGCTGTAATGGGGAAGGAAAAATTGTCCACTCTCCATGCAAATCTTGTGGTGGTAAAGGGAAGAAACGCGCAAAACGCAAGATCAGCGTAAAAATTCCAGCTGGTGTAGATAATGGCTCTAGACTTCGAATTTCAGGCGAAGGTGAAGCTGGTATGCGTGGTGGTCCAGCAGGGGACTTATACGTATACATTTTTGTAAAACCACATAAAATTTTCTCTCGTGAAGGTACAGAAGTTATTTGTGAAGTGCCAATTAACTTTGTTCAAGCTTCATTAGGCGATGAAATTGAAGTTCCTACACTAGATGGAAAAGTGAAGATGAAAATCCCTGAAGGGATTCAATCAGGTACAATTTTACGTCTTAAAAATAAAGGCATTCCATATCTTAGAGGGCAAGGCCGTGGTGATCAACATGTAAAAATTAAAGTTTTGACACCGCAAAAATTAGATGAACAACAAAAACAAATGCTGAAAGATTTCGCTAAAGCCACAGGTGAAAGTGTGAATCCTGAGCAAAAAAGCTGGTTTAAAAAAATATTTAATATTTAGTAGCAGTTAGCCGAGGCAGATAACCTCGGCATTGCTCGTCTAAGGCAAATGATGTTAAGGGAGAGATTTTCATGAAATGGGCAGAAATTAGTATTAAAACAACCCATGAAGCAACGGAAGTGATTGCAGAGATTTTTCATGAGGTAGGAGCAAGTGGTGTTGTAATTGAAGATCCGGCACTTGTAAACGAGTATCGTGCCTCAGGTGCTTGGGATTATACCGATATACCAGAAGCAACTAATACAGAAATCGTTACAGTGAAAGCTTACTTGCCTGTGGATGAGCAACTCGATGATAAATTAGCGGTGTTTAAAAATCGGGTAGATGAATTGGCTGGGCATAATATTGATAAAGGTCTTGGTGATATTAACTGCACAGAGATTCAAGATGAAGATTGGTCAACAACGTGGAAAGAGTATTTTCATCCGATTAAAGTTGGGGATCTCATTGTAATCAAACCATCTTGGGAAGAGTATAATGCTAGTCCAGATGATATTATTATTGAACTTGATCCTGGAATGGCTTTTGGTACGGGAACGCACCATACAACTTCTATGTGCATTCGCCTTTTAGAAGAGATTATCAAAGGTGGACAGGAAGTATTTGATGTTGGGACAGGTTCAGGGGTCTTAGCAATTACAGCTGCAAAACTTGGAGCGATGAAAGTGACGGCAGTAGACTTTGATCCTGTAGCTGTACGTGTTGCAAAAGAAAATATAGAAGCGAATCATGTAAGTGATATTATTACGACAGGTCAGAGTGATTTATTGAAAAATGTAGATGGCAAGGCGGATGTTATTATTGCCAATATTATTGCGGATATTATTATTCGTTTGCTTGATGATATTCCAAATAGACTAAAGCTAGGTGGAACGATGATTGCTAGTGGTATTATCGCTGATCGTCTCAGTGATGTAACAAAAGCTGTGATTGATCATGGCTTAACAGTTGATCGTGTTATTGAAGAAGGCGGCTGGGTGGCAATGGTAATCCATAATGGAGGAAACTGATTTTGAGAAGATTTTTTGTTGCCGATGTCGTAGAAGATAAGATAAAGATTGACGGCAGTGATGCGCACCATATTAGACGTGTATTGCGCTATAAATTAGGAGATAAATTAATTGTAGTAGATGGCAGTGGTAAAGTTATGGAGGCATTTATCATTGAAATTAGCGATGAAATGGTTATTGCTGAGGTAAAAGAAGTTTTAGATAATAATACAGAATCGCCGATTGAACTTATTTTAGCGCAATGTCTGCCTAAAGGAGATAAGATGGAATTAGTTGTACAAAAAGCTGTGGAATTAGGTGTCAGTACAATCTATCCAATTGTCAGTGAAAACTGTGTTGTAAAATATGATGAAAAAAAGAAAATGGCACGGCAAATAAAATGGCAAAAGATAGCAGATGAAGCCGCAAAGCAATGTGGGAGAACAATTCTTCCTACAGTTGAATCCGTTACGGAATTGAAAATATTTTTGGAAAATATCGATAGTAATCTTGAAGCTTTGATGTGTTATGAAGGAGAAGCTGAGGAACCAATCAAAAAAATTCTTGCAGAATCTTTGGCAAATAGATTTCTTGTTTTAATCGGTCCAGAAGGTGGATTTACTAAAAATGAAGTTGAGATTTGCCAAAAGGCTGGATTAAAAATAGCTACCTTAGGAAAAAGAATTTTGAGAACAGAAACTGCGGCAATTGCAGCATCTGCTATAGTCATGTATGAAAAAGGTGACTTAGGAGCAATGATGAAAGGTTAAAAGAAGTGAGGGGTGAATTTTTTGCCACGAGTTGCGTTGACTACTTTAGGATGTAAAGTAAATCAGTTTGAAACCGAAACTATGGAAGGTTTATTTAAAAAACGTAATTATGAAATCGTAGATTTTGACGAACATGCGGATTTCTATATAATCAATACTTGTTCAGTTACGCATTTAGGCGAAAAAAAATCACGTCAATTAATTCGTCGTGCAATGCGTTTAAATCCACAGGCGATTATCGCGGTTACTGGATGTTATTCTCAGATAGCACCTGATCAAGTGAGTGAAATTGAAGGTGTTAAAGTTATTGTAGGAACTAAAGACCGCCATAAAATTGTTGAGTTAGTGGAACGAGCAGCAAAAGAAGAAGGCGTTATTAATGCCATTACAGATATTATGAAAGCAAAAGAATTTGAAGATATTCCTCTATTTCAGTCTCCAGGTAGAACTCGTGCGTTTCTTAAGATTCAAGAAGGATGTACAAATTTTTGTACATATTGTATTATTCCTTATGCTAGAGGCCCTTTACGTTCAAGAAGACTTGAGAGTATAAAAAAAGAAGCGGAAAAATTAGTAGAGGGTGGATTTAAGGAAATTGTTTTGACAGGAATTCATTTAGGGGCATATGGACGTGATCTAGAGGATAATATAAATTTAGTAGATGCAGTTAAGACTGTATTATCTATCCAAGGATTAAAAAGATTAAGGTTAGGTTCTTTAGAATCCATTGAATTATCGCCAGAATTGCTTGAACTTTTTACTCTTGATAATAGGTTTTGCTCGCATTTGCATTTACCTTTGCAGGCAGGCCAAAATGATATTTTAAAAGCAATGAATCGTCATTATACAGTAGCTGAATATCGTGAATTGATAAATCATGTGTTTGAAAAAGTCCCCAACATTGCTATATCTACAGACATTATTGTTGGATTCCCCGGTGAGACAGAAGAACTATTTGAACAAAGTTTAAATTTTGTGCGAACAATGAATTTTTCTAAAATGCATGTATTTCCTTATTCAAAACGAAAGGGGACACCAGCAGCCTCTTACCCGAATCAAGTGGATGAGCATGAAAAAAAAGAGCGTGTGCATCGCATGCAATTATTAGCGGATGAAAAGGCGCAGGAATTTCATAAGACTTTTGTAGGCAAAACAGTACAGGTGTTATTTGAAACGAAACATAACGAGGTTACAGATGGCCTAACTGACAATTATATTCGTGTCTATGTAGATTCTGATAGTGTTCATACGGGGGAAATATACAAAGTATATTTAGAAAAAATATATAAAGATGGTTTGTGGGGAAAACGAATTGTCGAATAAAAGATTATAAGTTTTAGCAGGGAAATGTAAAAAGAGGACGAATTATATCAACGTATAACTGATCGTGTAGTTTGAAAGGAGGTGCTTGTGCATGATGGATTGTATTTTTTGCAAAATTGCCAATAAAGAAATTCCGGCGAAATTTGTATACGAGGATGAAATGGTAATGGCGTTTCATGATATTAGTCCTGAAGCTCCAGTTCATATTCTTGTTATACCGAAAAAACATATTGCCAGCCTCCTTGAGGTAACGAACGAAGATAGCCAATTGATGGTGAATATCATGACAAATGTCATTCCACGTATTGCAAAAGATCAAGGAATTGATGAAAAAGGATTTCGTTTAGTTGCTAATACCAAAGAAGATGGTGGGCAAACTGTAGATCATTTACATTTTCATATTTTAGGTGGCCGATCAATGAATTGGCCGCCAGGTTAAGGTTGACAATAAAACTATATTTCATGTATAATACTTAGGTGTAGTTAAGCAGTACACTCCCATGTCGAGTGGAGGGGGGGAGAAATAGATGTCAGAAGTTAAAGTTGGAAAAAACGAAACAATCGATAGTGCACTCCGCAGATTTAAACGTACTTGCCAAAAGGCTGGAACTCTTGCTGAGGTTAGAAAACGTGAACACTATGAAAAACCTAGTGTAAAACGTAAGAAAAAATCCGAAGCTGCACGTAAACGCAAATTTAAGGCTTAAATTTCGTTTCGGAGGTAATTGAAATGTCTCTTAAAGAGCAATTGACTGAAGACATGAAGCAGGCTATGAAAGCGAGAGAGGCTGGTAAACAACGTCTTTCCGTTATTCGCATGGTTCGTGCCGCGATAAAAAAAGTTGAGATTGACAGTAAAAAAGAACTAAATGATGATGAAGTTCTTGATATAGTCGCTAAAGAAGTAAAAATGCGCAAGGATTCGATGGAAGAGTTCAAGAAAGGAAATCGTCAAGATTTAGTTGAACAGCTTGAACAAGAAATTGCAATATTATTGCCATATCTTCCTCAACAACTAACTGAAGAAGAAATTCGTGCTTTAGTCAGTGATGCAGTAGCGCAAACAGGTGCTGTGTCTGCTAAAGAAATGGGTAAAGTTATGGCGGTATTGATGCCAAAAGTAAAAGGTCGTGCAGATGGCAAGCTTGTTAATACCATTGTGCGTGAATTTTTAAATCAATAAATTTGATCCGATGCTGAATTGAGCATCGGATTTTATTTTGTCTAAATATAGTCTTTCTAGTAGATAGAGGAATTTAATTATACTTGTGGAATATACTAAAGAAGTAATTGATAAGGTTTATATACTTTATTTGCAAAAAGGGGGGAAGGTCATATGCAAACAGAGTTTATGGCATTACCTGTCATAAAAATACTTTTAATGACGATTATTTTTCTTTCGCTACTTGTTGAGATAAAAACAGCGGGGATGGGAGTAGGTGCATTATTTGGTCTTATTGCCGCCAGCGTATTTTTTGCCAGTCAATTTATGACGGGATTGGTTAGTTTATTCGAAATTGCTCTCTTCTTAGTAGGAATCATATTTGTTGTTATTGAATTATTAACACCAAGTATTGGTTTATTTGCAGGAATAGGAGTAATTTGTGTTTTATATAGTTTTATTATGGCTCTAGGTGGAGACAGCACGGCAATATATTTGTTAGTAATAAGTATAATTGCATCATTGATTCTTTTTGGTTTTATTGTTAAAAAGCTTCCATCAAGTAAATTGTGGTCAAAGGTTGTTTTAAAGGATATGGAAACATCTACAGCTGGATATGTTAGTGCTGATGATCATCAATTTCTAGTTGGAAAATCAGGTGTTATTTTAACAGAACTTCGTCCTTCAGGGACAGCGCTTATTGAAAATAAAAAAATCGATGTTGTTTCCGAGGGAAGCTATATTGAAAAAGGCACAAATGTTAAAGTTGTTGCTGTATTTGGTAGTCGAATTGTTGTAAGACAACTCGATTAAATAAAAGAAATGGAGGAATTGAAGATTGGATGTATTACTTGGGACAGGTTTAATTTTAGTGGTTGCAGTTGTTGCAATTATGGTTTTTTTGCATTTTGTACCGTTAGGTCTTTGGATTTCAGCAATTGCAGCAGGGGTTAGAGTAGGAATTTTTACATTGGTAGGAATGAGATTGAGAAGGGTACCACCTTCATACATTGTTATGCCACTAATAAAAGCAAACAAAGCAGGTCTTGATGTGAGTGTAAATCAACTTGAAGCACATTATTTAGCAGGGGGAAATGTTGATCGAGTAATTGATGCACTTATAGCCGCACATCGCGCGCAGATTCCATTGCCTTTTGAACGTTCAGCTGCAATTGATTTAGCTGGTCGTGAGGTATTAGAAGCTGTACAAATGAGCGTAAATCCAAAAGTAATTGAAACACCTGTTGTTTCTGCGGTTGCTCAAAATGGTATTGAATTAAAAATCAAAGCACGTGTTACTGTGCGCGCAAACATTGACCGATTAGTGGGTGGAGCTGGTGAAGCAACAATTATCGCTAGAGTTGGTGAAGGCATTGTTACTACAGTTGGTTCATCCGATGATCATAAAGATGTATTAGCGAATCCGGATCATATTTCTAGAACGGTTCTTTCAAAAGGATTAGATGCTGGAACAGCATTTGAAATCCTATCAATTGATATAGCCGATGTTGATGTAGGGCGTAATATCGGTGCAGAACTTATGACTGATCAAGCTGAAGCTGACAAACGCATAGCTCAAGCGAAAGCCGAAGAACGTCGCGCGATGGCTGTAGCAAAAGAACAAGAGATGAAGGCTTACACGCAAGAAATGGAAGCTAAAGTAGTTGAAGCGCAGTCTGAGGTTCCGCATGCTATGGCACTAGCGCTTCGTGAAGGTAGAATTGGTGTGATGGATTATTATAATATGAATAATATTACTGCTGATACGCAAATGCGTGAAGCTATCAGTAAGGCTGGTCCGCAAGCAAGTCCAGGCGAACTGCCTCAAAATAGGTAGTTGATATGGATTTTGGAGATATTCTTGTCCTGTTAATTATTCTTTACGGGATTTTTGGCGGGCGAAAAAAGAAACAAAGAGATGTGAAACCTACTGAAGTAGATGAACCGAGGTTTGAAATTCCGACGATAAAAGGAAATCCAAATGCGGAGAAGGTAGAAAAATTAGAGGTGTCTATTGAAGAGCCTATGATTAAAACAGAAGAAGCGATCGCTAATACAGCCTCTAATAGATATCGAGAATACTTATTAGCGAAGACGAAGCCAATAGAAGCAAAGCAAGTGGCTATTGAAACGCCCACAAGTGATAAAGTAGTGCGTAAGACGGCAGATATTCATTCAGATGTATTGCTGAACGCTGTTGCCTACTCGCAGATATTACAACCACCTAAAGCATATCAGTATATGGCCACCAAGTCTTGTCGTGGTGAATGGCAAAATAATAAATAAAAAATACCCAGCCAAAAGAAATTTTTTGGCTGGGTATTTTAGAATCTAACTTTTTGATAAAAGTGAGCATTTACGCCATTCGGCTACAATATCTTTTGGTAAGTCAATTTCTATGGAAGCTTGATTTTTTATGGGAATAATAATGGAAATTTTCTTTGCAGTAATTAAGGCTTGTACAGTTTTTTCTGTTAAAGTTCGTATAAATATAGAGTCATAATATGTAGTGCCGTTATAATTAGCTTCTATATCGTGAAAAATAAAAATGTCTTGATGAGAAGCGCGTTGTTTATATTCTATATTATCAATAATTAATATCGGAGGATTTTCTTGTTCGAAAATATAAGGGCTATCTGTGTTATGTATAGCAAAACGTAATCCATAGACGGGATAGGAATTATTTTCTTTAGGGAAATATCGTGTATAATGCTTTAATGAAACAGAATAGTTCGTTTCTTCATTAGAATAAGAACTTTCAAATGTTGATAGTTCAGCATAAGCAAAAGGAGAATGTACAGAAAAGAATAGGGAAAAAATAATAAAAATTTTCGAAAAAAATTTCATGATAAACCACCACCTATATATAAATATATCTTAATTACAGTTTATCATAAAATAATACTTAGGCAATCTATAAGTATTATTTTTTATTTGCTTTTGATGATATAGATAAAAAACTGCTTAACGTGAGCTAAACAAGTAATAATAGTAAAGATGATTAAGAGAGCGATAGTTCTGCTAAATGTACATATGGAATAATGTCGCCATACTGTTAAAACATAATAAAAAAAGCCCTTGCAATCTGCAAAGACTTGAATTTACTGGTGCCGAAGGCCGGACTCGAACCGGCACGTAGGGTAACTACGCTTGATTTTGAGTCAAGTGCGTCTGCCAATTCCGCCACTTCGGCATTTGTTTAGCGTTCCTATCGGGAACATTTAATATGATATCATTTTAATCATATTAAGTCAATAAAAAAATAAAAATATTTATTGTAAATTTATCTTGTTGGGCTGCAATAAATATTTTTATTTTTCGTAAAAAGACTATTTATCCATGTTTTACTCGATCTTTTTCTTCAGCTGCTTTTGCATTATTCCAACGATCTACGCTGCCAACTAAATAACCTGTTATACGGCGAATTCGCTCGAAAGAAAGAGGCTTTAAACGATAGTTCAAATCTACATAGTCTCCGTCGACTTTAATATCTAGTTCCTCTATTAATCTATTTGGATTATTTTCGTGGATATAGTTTACATATGCTTGAATTTCTTTGTCTTCAAGATTTCCTATAACATTAATTTTGATATCTTTATAATTCATATAAATCCCCCTAAAGTTTTCTGTTTTTAGTTTATCACATTTTAATAATGATTGTCATTAGAAAATTGTTATTAATTTATTATTGAAAATTAAATAATAGGTTTAAAAGGAGGGTATACAATATCATCGAATTATATATTTTAAAAATGAAATAGATAAAAGGTGAATAGCTTCACTAAATAAAAAATGAAGGATTTTTATGATGAAAATAGTTGATTTATCTCATTCATTTAGAAGCGAATATGATAGTTTATCCAGAGGATGATGAACCTCGTTTTGAGACCGTAGCTATTGCTGACAAAGATGGGTATAATAGTACTAAAATAACAATGAATTATCATCTTGGCACACATATAGATGTTCCATATCATATGATGTCAGATGGATTGACAGTAGATAGGTTGCTGGTCGATTTATTTTGTGGGTGTGCAATAATTATAGATGTGAGTCATTTAGCTGGGAAAAAATTTTGATTGAGGATTTAAAACAATACGAATCAATGATAAAGCAGACGGATTTTTTCCTGTTAAAAACAGATTGGTGCAAGTAGTGGGGTATTGAAGCATACTATTATGGATATCCGATATTAAGCAAAGACGCTGCAGATTGGTTGATAAATTTTAATCTGAAAGGATTTGGCATAGATACAATTTCTGTTGATTCAGTAGATTCGACAGATTTTATGAATCATCGAAAATTTTTGAAGAATAATATTATCTTAATTGAAAATTTAAAGAACCTTAATGGTGTGAGACACAAATACTTTGAGTTTTATGTTTTGCCATTAAATATAAAAGGCGCAGATGGGTCGCCAGTTCGTGCAATTGCACGACTAACAGATGAATAATATTAGAATAATAAGCATTAGCTTCTTAGTTAATGCTTATGTTTATTTCAGTAAGCTTAGCGAATAAGTAGATTTGAAATGGAAGAGTAAAATTATAGATTAAAATAATAATGCCAAGTTATCTAAAACATTTTTAGATATTAAAGAACTTGCATCTACGTGTAAATTTCATGATTGTGGGCATCTTGATGAACCAGGTTGCGCTGTACAAGAGGCAATACGCGATGGAATTATTTCTTTCGATAGACTCTTAAATTATCAAAATTCTATATAAGGAAAACGATTGACCATTGTTAAATAGTTTTTGTATAGAAAAATCTTATTCAAAAAGAAAAATCGTCAAATCCATAAAAAGAGGAAAATGGAATAATTTTGAAGTATTAATGAATTATAATATAGAATATGTAAGAAACTCACAAAAATAAATGGATAGTATGGTAAAAAATGTATTATATTAAGGTGCCTTATCGACGCTGGTATCATTATTTTTAATAAAAAGTTCTTTGAGTTGTAGATTTACTTATATTTTGTCGATAATTACTGGTTCTTTTTTTTAGAATATGTCGGTTTTTTACGATATTTTTTTAAACGTTTTTAGCAGGAGATACATATATTTACAAGAATCTTTATAAGCACAAAAGATAAATGAAGAGGTGCGAATTATGTATAGTACGCTTGCGAATAAATCAATGTTAGTACAAGAAGATGATTATAAGGAATATTTTGACAATGCAACTACGGGAGTGGTTTATTTAGATGTAAATCATCGTATTAAAAATCTAAATAATGAAGCCAAACGAATTTGTCATTTAGATCATCATGATATAATAGGCAGAAAAGCAGAATTGGTTTTTGCTGATTTTGGTGATGAATTTTTAAATATTTTTTCTGTAGGAAAAGATGAAGAAATTAAATGTGGAACGATGAAGATAAAAATTAATGGGCAGCAGATTTATTTACAAGTAAATACATTACGAATTTTTGATAATACAGGTAGTGTTGTCGGACATATTATAATAATGCAAGATGTTTCCGCCGTAAGAGCGGCATTGAAGCAGATACACACAACTAAAATGTTAATGTCGCTTGGCGAAGTTGCTGCAGGTGTTGCACATCATGTTAGAACACCGCTCACAACAATTAGTGGGTATTTACAATTAATGCTTGGCAGATTAGAAAATGATAAATATACTGTAAAACGAGATATCTTAGAAGGTTTGTTAGGCGAGGTGTCGTATATAAATAATGTTGTCAAAGAATTAATCATGTTTGCTAAACCTTCAGTCGTAAAAAAGCCGGGTGTAGATATAAATCGTATTTTAAATGAGGCGTTACTATTAACATTTAATCATTTTGGAAATGAAGAGATTCAACTACAAAGACAAATTATAAAAGGCTTACCGACGATTACGGGTGATGCAAGTTTGTTGCAACAAGCATTGGTAAATATTTTACAAAATGCATTAGAAGCGATGGGAGATAAAGGTGTTTTAGCAGTTAAAACTTGGCGCGATTATGAAACGAATATGCTTGTGATTTCCATCGTTGATACGGGAGCGGGAGTTCCAACGGAAATATTACCGAAAGTTTTTGAACCCTTTTATACAACAAAGCTTGATCGCATGGGGCTCGGACTTCCGATTGCTTATCGAATTGTAGCAGAGCATGGCGGGTTTATTAATTTAACTCTGGCAACTGGAGATACAACAGGAACTAAAGTTCATATTTATTTACCAGTACTCGAGGATAATAGCCGGCGTTTGTCCGTTGTACATCAGCAAGTGTTAAATTTACAGTAGACAAGCTTTTAAGCATAGTGTGACAACCTCCTGAATATCATATATGGTGAATAAAGTTAAAATAGGGAAGGATGTTGTAGTGTGCTTAAGTCTTTTGGTTTGATTTTAGCAATGAGCTTTATGGTGATATCTATAATGATACTACCTGTAGCTGCTGCTGAAATTACAAATCCAAGTATTGTAGTTAATATTCCAAGTCGTACGTTAACGATTTTTGCAGATGGAAAGGCTATAAAAGTTTATAATGTAGGGATTGGAACTAAAGAAAATAAGACACCTATAGGTGATTTTAATGTAAAGGCAAAAGAAAAAAATCCTATCTGGATAAAGCCGTTTCAAGAAAATGTTAATAGTTTAAAGGATAATAAGGAAGAATTAGTCATTATAGAATCGGGTCCAGATAATCCTTTAGGATATCGTTGGATTGAATTTGACGGGGTATATGGTATTCATGGGACGAATAAACCAGAATCTATTGGCGGATATGTATCTAATGGTTGTGTACGGATGGTTGAAGCTGACGTTGAAGATTTATATGAAAAAGTACAAATAGGTACTCCAGTCAAAATTACATATCAACGATTGATTATTTGTGAGGGCTTAGATGGAAACGTTAGTTTAAAAATTTATCCTGATGAATACGGTTGCCAAACGATAACGATGGATGGGATTAATAAACAACTTACTAGATATGGTTTAAACGGTTTTGTAGATAATGATAAGCTATATGAAGCCTTAGCTTATTCAAATGGTGAGCCGATGGTACTCGGTAAGTCATTTTCGATTTTAGTTAATGGAAAAAAGATAGATAAACGTGGTGTTCTACAAAATGGTATTTACTATCTACCAGTCATTCCAATTGCAATTGAGCAAAAAACAAATGTAGAATGGAATCCAGATACACAAAATTTGACTAGCTATTATGGAAATGCAAGAGGATTTGTGCGAGATAATATTTTATATATAAATAAAGATGATGTACATACGCTTTATGGATTGTATGCAAATTGGGATGCTGGGCGCAATATGATGAGAATTGAAAGTTGTAATGAACAATTTTAATTGTATTGAAGAAAGGGTAAATTCAAAGTGAATTTACCCTTTTTATCATATTTTAAAGGACTTTTCAAGTGAATAGCAAATGTTATAATGGTTATAGCTAAAATAAATATATAAAGTAAGAGGTTAAATGATGGGGTGGAAAAAGTGAAAAAATTTGTTGTAATAGATGGAAGTAGTTTTCTTTATCGCGCGTTTTATGCATTGCCGTTGTTATCTACGGCAAGTGGACAATACACAAATGCTGTCTATGGATTTGCTAGTATGCTGGTGAAATTAATTGGAGAGTTACAACCGGATCGATTAGTTATTGCGTTTGATAAAGGGAAAAAGACTTTTCGTAATGAATTGTTTAATGAATATAAAGCTACGCGTAAGCAAACACCGAGTGAATTATCTTCGCAGATTCCTCTATTGCATGAGTTAATTGAGGTTTTTGGTATAGTCTTAGTTGAAAAAGCTGGTTTTGAGGCTGATGATATTATTGGTACAATGGCAACAAGAGCGGCAAATGAAGGGCATGAGGTTATTGTAGTTACTGGCGATAAAGACGCCTTGCAGCTTATTGGTGGAAATATAAAAGTGATGTTGACGAAAAAAGGCATTTCTGAAATGGAGATTTTTGATGAGATTGCATTTAAAGAAAAATATGGATTAGAACCATTACAATTAATTGATTTGAAAGGATTAATGGGAGATAGTTCTGATAATATTCCGGGGGTTCCAGGTGTCGGAGAAAAAACAGCGACAAAACTATTGATGGAATATAACTCTTTAGAAAATGTTTTGGAGCATATTGATGATATTTCTGGCAAAAAATTAAAAGAGCGTTTAACAGAAAATCGTGAATTAGCAATTCTGTCGAAAAAATTAGCGACCATCGTTCGGGATATGGATATCGAATTTGATTTAGAATCATATAAAATTCAGCCTGACACTAAAAAAATAAGAGATTTTTGCAATCAATATGAATTTCGGAGTGTTTTGTCGCGATTAGATACTTTATTTCCTGGAGAAACGGATGACTTTGGGTTTGGTACAGTGGTTAGTGAATTGCCGGAGCCAGTATATTTGAAAAATAAAGAGGAAGTAGAAAGATTAATTCGATTGGTTCGTGCAGAAAGAAAATTCGTTTTTGCACCAGTTTTAGATGGTCGCATTCCGGAAATGAGTTTAAAAGGGCTAGCAGTCGTTACAGAAAATGGTGATAGTGCTTATATTGATAGTAAAATTGAAGGGTGGATGGATATCCTTGCACTGTTGTCGGATGCGACGATTTGTAAAATTACGCATGATTTAAAACCTATGTATCATGCTTGTCATCCTTTAAATATAACAATTGCAGGTAGTTTATTTGATACAATGTTAGCTGCGTACTTATTAGAACCGACAAATAACAATTATGATTTAGCAAGACTAATGGAACGTTATTTGGGAGAATATAATCAACCAGAAGATTTTGAGAATGAATGTATTTATGCAACTTGGTCGGCGTTGTGTATTCATGATTTATCTACAGTTTTGCATAGTAAATTACAAGAGAATGATTTAGAAAGCTTGTACGACGAAATTGAAATTCCCTTGGTAGAAGTTTTAGCCGCCATGGAAGGGGCGGGAATAAGTGTACATGTAGATAATTTACAGGATATGGCATTAGAAATAGCGGAAAAAATAAAAGTTTTATTGAAAGAGATTTATGAATTAGCAGAGCAGGAGTTTAATGTAAATTCAACAAAACAGCTTGGTGAGATTCTTTTTGAAAAATTAGAATTGCCAATCATAAAGAAAACAAAACGCGGTTATTCTACGGATGTTGAAGTTTTAGAGTCTTTAGTGCATCATCATCCAATTATACGCAAACTTCTAGAATATCGTACATTAACAAAATTAAAATCAACGTATTTGGATGGACTAAGTGTATTAATTCATGAAAAAACAGGTAGAATTTATACTCAGTTTAATCAAATGGTAACTGCTACCGGTCGTTTGAGTAGCTCTGATCCGAATCTGCAAAACATTCCTGTAAGGACGGATGCAGGAAAGAGAGTTCGTGAACTTTTTGTGCCAGGCATCGGCTATGATTACTTATTATCTGCTGACTATTCACAAATTGAACTTAGAGTATTGGCGCATATGTCAGGTGATAAAAATTTTGTTGAAGCGTTTACACAAAATCAAGATATTCATACGCGTACTGCATCAGAAGTATTTGGTGTACCAATGGAAGAAGTGACAAGTGAATTGAGAAGTCGGGCAAAAGCCGTAAATTTTGGAATCGTATATGGGATTAGTGATTATGGTTTATCAAAGGATTTGGGAGTGACGAGGAAAGAAGCCGGTATTTATATCGAAAGTTATTTTACAAAGTGCCAAGGTGTAAAAGAATTTATTGATCAGATGGTGAAAGATGCCCATACACAAGGGTATGTCACAACTTTATTTGGACGAAAAAGGTATTTGCCGGAAATTAATAGTAGTAATTATAATCAACGCTCTTTTGCTGAACGTACAGCAATGAATACCCCAATACAAGGAACAGCCGCAGATATTATAAAAAAAGCGATGATTGATGCTTTTCATGAACTAAAGAAAAGAAATTTACGTAGTCGAATTTTGCTACAGGTACACGATGAGTTAGTCATTGAAACCGTAAAGGATGAAATGAAAATTGTATCTGAAATTTTGCGTAATTCTATGCAAGGTGTAGCAAAGCTTAACGTACCGCTTACCATTGATATTCATATGGGGGAAAATTGGGCGCAAGCAAAGTGATGGGAGGCGAGTAAAATGCCTGAAATGCCTGAAGTTGAAATTATTCGTAGAAACTTAGTAGATAGATTAAAAGATAAAATGATTACCAATGTGGAAGTTTTGTTGTCTAGGTTAGTAAAGTGGCCTACGGTTGAAAACTTTGAGTCGATGATAATCGGTAGAACAATCGCAGATTTTAAACGCAGAGGGAAGTATCTATTATTGGAATTAGATAATAGTGATATGCTTGTTATTCACTTGCGAATGACAGGAAGATTATGTTACGTAAGTGAAGGCGATGAACGTGATGCATATACAAGAATTGTATTTCACTTAAATAATGGTGATGTATTGACCTATGCTGATACGCGTACTTTAGGGACTTTGTATGCGATAAAGAAAGATGAATTATGGCGAATTTCCGGACTTGCGAATATGGGGCCGGAACCGTTATCTGCTGCATTTACGATTGCTTATTTGCAAGAAGCCTTAAAATCAAATCGTGGGAAAATAAAATCTTTTTTATTGAATCAGAAATATATTGGTGGCTTAGGAAATATATATGTGGATGAGTGTTTAATTCTTTCCAAAATCCATCCGGAAAGAGTAGGTAATTCATTGGCTGTGGATGAAATTAACCAGCTACATGCAGCGATTAATCAAGTAATTGATGCTGGAATAAATGATGGTGGAACGACATTTAGAGATTATCGAAATGGAAATGGTGAAAAAGGTAGTCATCAAGAGAATTTGTTTGTTTATGGAAGGAATGGACTGCCATGTAGATTTTGTGGAAGTATTATCGAAAAAATTGAAGTCGGCGGGCGGGGTACGCATTTTTGTCCGCAATGTCAAAAATGAGGATGTGTAAGATGTTTATACTGGGGTTAACAGGTGGCATTGCAAGTGGAAAAAGTACAGTAAGCCGTATACTAAAAGAGTTGGGCGCAGACATTATTGATGCTGATAAGATAGCGAGAAATATTGTAGAACCACAAAAAGATGCTTGGAAAGAAATTGTTGCACATTTTGGTGAAGAAATATTGACTAAAAATAAAAGTATTGATCGAATTCGGTTAGGTAATATTATCTTTAATGATGAGAATGAGAAAAAGATCCTGGAATCAATTACGCATAAGTATATTAAATCAGAAATTGAGCATTGTTTAAGTGTATTAGAAGAGAAGCGGACAGAAGTCATTGTGCTTGATATTCCTCTTTTATTTGAGGTTGGTTGGGATAAAATGGCGGATGAAGTATGGGTTGTTTATGCAGATGAAAAAAATCAATTGAATCGATTGATACAGAGAAATAACTGGTCTAAAGAAGAAGCAAAAGCGAGAATTAACAGTCAAATGTCGCTAAAAGAAAAAGTAAAAAGAGCAAGTTTCGTTATTGATAATAATAAGGATATAGATTATACTAAAAAACAAGTTTCAAATCGCTGGAGATATTTGAGGGATGGATTGAAAGGAAACGATTAGATTTTTCATGGATAATCATTTGGTGTTACGTTATCAAGAAAAAAGCGGAGTGATGCGTTTGTCATCTTATAAAAAAATAAAGTGGCAGGCATTTTTCGGGGTTTTAGTATGTTTTAGTTTTATTTGTTATGCTATTTTTCAAAGTGCATGGTTTCAAAAGAAAGTGTTTTATCCATATCCGTACCGTGAATTGGTTATTGATTATGCTGCCGAAAAAAAACTCGATCCTTTTTTAGTTGCAGGAGTCATTTTAAGTGAAAGTAAGTTTAATTTTCAAGCGCGCTCGCACAAGGGTGCGATGGGTTTAATGCAATTAATGCCGGAAACAGCAAAGTGGATAGCACAGCAAATGGAAGATGAAGATTTCACTTTGGCAGAGCTAGAGGACCCGGAAATTAATATTCGATTTGGTACTTGGTATTTATCATCACTGCATAAAGAGTTTGAAGGAAATGAAGTTTTAATGCTTGCCGCATATAATGCGGGGCGTGGCAATGTAAAAGAGTGGATGGAAAAATATCAATGGGATATGTCGTTTCAAGATGTGAAACAAATTCCGTTTAAAGAAACGCGTGAATATGTAACGAAAGTGTTAAAAAGCAAAAACAAATATAAAAGTTTGTATCAAGAATAAAAGGCTGAAGAATTTACAGCGTAAGCTGTGTTCTTCAGCCTTTTATTATGAATTCTTTTCTTTGGCTCGCTTTTCACGAATACCGCACCAAATGAACAAACAAAAACCAATACAAAACACGATTAAGCTTGTCCATTGCGCTGATTTTAGTCCGAGAATAAGATTGTTGTAATCTCCACGTAAATATTCTAAAAAGAAACGGGCTAATGAGTAGAGCATCGTATAAAGAATAAATACTTGACCTTTGGCATGTCTGATAGAACGGAAAATAAGAAGAAGTGCAAAAATGACGATGTCGATTTGTCCCTCCCAAATTTCTGCCGGCCATAAAGGTTGATTTCCATAAGTTTGGTAAGCAAGAGTCGTTGTTGGATAGATGATGCCAAAGGAGCTACCCGTTGGATGCCCGAAAGCATCTCCATTAAGTAAGTTTGCAATTCGTCCTAAAGCTTGTCCTAAAATAATTGCAGGGGCAATAATATCGGCGAGTGCCCAAGTGTCAATTTTGTAGTATCTTGTATACAGGATGCCTACAATTGAGCCGAGAACAACTCCACCTTGAATTGCCATTCCGCCCTGCCAAACATAGAAAAGTTCATTTAAATGGTGTTGATAATAGCCCCAATCAAAGAAGAAAACATCCCATAATCTAGCACCTAAGATTCCGCCTAACCCACAATAAATTCCCATATCAATGATATGATTATGCCAGCGTCCATCTTGTTTAGCGAGAAAGTAGGCAACGCCTGTTGCTAAAATGATGCTCATGCTTAATACTAGTCCGTATGAGCGAATCGGAAAATCTCCAATAAAAAAAAGATATTGATGCATAGTGCCTCCGTTTATTCAATGATTTAACGAATTTAAAAATTATGTTATCGTCAAATCTATAATGATTTATGAAGTATATTATAGAAGAATTTATAACAATAATCAATTTTAGTAAAATAAAAAGTAATCCAAGGATTTTATCCATTAGGATTACTTTAAAAATATGTATTAGGGTTTAAGCATTTTTGATCCACTCTTCTAATTTGTTAATTAGTTCTTCGCGAATGTTGATGACATCGCTGCCATGCCACTCTTGACTTGTATCGTTGTCAAACCAAGCATCTTTTAAACTAAATCCATCAGACGGTGAAAGTTTTTCACAGGCTGCAGTAAGAATGCCGTCAAGCATACTTTGTTTTAAGCTTTTTCGTAATAGTTTTGCACCTGTTCTTTCTATAGTATTTACTTCTAGTTCATCCCCTAAACGGGAAATTTCTACACTGCTAAGCAGTTTATTTTGATTGCCTGCATCTAAAATTGCTTGTCTCGCTGCATTTACGGCTTGTGTGCGAGAAATATTATCGTCTAAAACATTTACTCTAACATTACCAATAATCAATTTGTACATAAACGCACCTCCCAATATTAAAGTTTATGCAACTTGCTTTTGAATAGAACTGGCTATGTACACATATGGAGTAAAGTGCTTATTTATTGATGAAAGTTGACTTTCTGCAGGTGAAAAGCTATAATGAACAAATGTATAGTATTTTACTAAAATTTTTTATCATTCGATGAAATAGAGTAGTAAACTTTATTTGCAGCACAGAAAGTTGGCGGGTGATGTGAGCCAATATGTAAAAAAGTTGAACTCGCTATGGAGATTCGGCTAATGGCCGACGCTGATTCGCGTTACAAGCATAAATGAGAGGACATCTAAGAGAGGTGTCAATCAGGGTGGTACCGCGATATAATCGTCCCTGGCAATATGCCAAGGGATTTTTTTATTTATTCAGGGACGACTAAAATTCGAATGGAGTAAAAGCTCCGCTGAATCAAGTCTACTTTACTTTGTAAATATTCAAGGAGGCACAAACGTGAACGAAAAATATTCTCCGCAAGAGATTGAGCGCAAATGGCAAGAAAAATGGTTAGAAAACAGTGCATTCAAAACAGAACTTGATAGACAGAAACCAGAATATTATGTACTTGAAATGTTCCCTTACCCATCAGGAAATTTACATATGGGGCATGTTCGTAACTATTCTATCGGTGATGTTATTGCTAGATATAAAGCAATGCAAGGGTTTAATGTACTTCATCCGATGGGGTGGGATGCATTTGGAATGCCGGCGGAAAATGCGGCAATTAAACATGGTGTACAGCCTGCTGAATGGACATTTAAAAATATTGAAAATATGCGTAGGCAACAACGTGAAATTGGACTTTCTTACGATTGGGATCGTGAAGTAGCGACTTGTACGCCGGAATATTATCGTTGGACGCAGTGGTTATTCTTATTGTTTTATGAAAAAGGATTAGCATATAAAAAGAAAGCGGCTGTGAATTGGTGCAATCAATGTAATACGGTATTGGCAAATGAGCAAGTTATCGATGGACAATGCTGGCGTTGTGATTCAGAAGTTGTAAAAAAAGAGCTGGAACAATGGTTCTTTAAAATTACTGATTATGCTGATGTATTGCTTGAAGATTTAAAAGAGTTAAAAGGTTGGCCGGATCGAGTAAAAACGATGCAGGAAAATTGGATTGGTCGCAGTGAGGGTGCAGAATTTAGTTTTGATGTTCCGTCAATCCAAGAGAAAATACCCGTTTATACAACTTGTCAACATACGGTATTTGGCGTAAGCTATGTCGTCTTGGCTGCAGAGCATCCAATGGTTGAAAAGTTGATTTCAGGTAAAGAAAACGAAGCACAAATCAGGGCTTTTATGGAGAAGGTACGCAACCAAAGTGAACTTGATCGTACTGCTACTGATGTTGAAAAAGAAGGCATTTTTACAGGGGAATATGCAGTAAATCCGTTCACTGGTGAACGTGTACCAATCTGGATTGCAAATTACGTATTATATGAATATGGTACTGGTGCAGTTATGGGTGTACCTACGCATGATGAGCGCGATTGGGCATTTGCAAATAAATATAATTTGCAAAAGAAAATTGTAGTAGTTCCAGAAGGAAAAACTTTAGTATTAGATGAGATGACAAATGCTTATACCGAAGATGGGGTTTTAGTTGACTCTGGTGAATTTACTGGAATGACAGTAGAAAAAGCAAAAGTTGCCATTTTAGATTGGTTAGAAAAAAATAATATTGGGAAACGTCGCGTAAACTATCGTCTTCGAGATTGGTTAGTTTCCCGTCAACGTTATTGGGGCGCGCCGATTCCTGTAATTTATTGTTCAGACTGTGGTGTTGTTCCTGTACCAAAAGAAGATTTGCCAGTAATGCTTCCAGCTAATGTGAATTTTGAAGCTGGTGCAGTGTCTCCATTAGCACAAGTTGAAGAATTTGTACATTGTACTTGTCCAAAATGTGGTGGGAAAGCACGTCGTGAAACGGATACAATGGATACGTTTATTTGTTCTTCCTGGTATTATATGCGCTACACCGACCCGAAAAATGAGAAAATGCCATTTGATAGTGAAAAAGCAAACTACTGGATGCCGGTAGATCAATATATCGGTGGAATTGAACATGCGATTTTACATTTACTCTATTCACGCTTCTTTACCAAAGTGTTAAAAGATGCAGGGTTAGTAAACTTTAATGAACCTTTCAAAAACTTACTTACCCAGGGAATGGTAATTAAAGATGGTTCAAAAATGTCAAAATCTAAAGGAAACGTTGTTTCTCCGGAAGAAATTATCGGCACATATGGTGCGGATACTGCACGTGTATTTATGTTGTTTGCTGCTCCACCGGAACGCGATTTGGAATGGAGCGATCAAGGGGTAGAAGGAGCGCATCGTTTCTTAGGCAGAGTATGGCGTATTGTTGATCATTTTGCAGCATCTGTAGCGAAGGGCGAAGCTATATATGATGTAACTACGCTGACAAAAGTTGAAAAAGAGTTGCGCCGTGTTCTTCATACAACAATTAAAAAGGTAACTGAGGATGTTGGAAATCGATTTAACTTCAATACCGCAATTAGCTCAATCATGGAATTAGTCAATGCAATTTATACTGCAAAAGACAAAGGCGAAGCATTAAATGATAGTTTGATGCGTGAAGTTATTTCATCATTACTTCGTTTACTTGCGCCTTTTGCTCCACATATTACAGAAGAATTATGGAATGAAGTAATCAGTGAAGGCAGTGTTCATAAAGAAAAATGGCCTGAATATGATGCAGCAGCTACTGTTTTAGATGAGGTAGAAATAGTTCTGCAAATAAATGGCAAGGTTCGGGATAAAATTATTGTAGCTGCTGGTCTTGATGCAAAAGGTTTAGAAGAAAAAGCAATGCAACAGGATAAAGTACAAGCTGCTATTGATGGGAAAAAAGTTGTTAAAGTAATTTGTATACCAAATAAAATTGTGAATATTGTAGTAAAATAAAAATAAAAATAGCGAATTGCAAAATTATTGTAATTCGCTATTTTATTTTTAAGGATATTTAGATAAATTGTGCAGGTAAATGTTAAATTATGTAGAAATACCTTGATAATAACAATATCGGGGTGATAAATATGCCAATTTATCGGAAATCCATAGTTGTATTTCTTTTATTAGCATTGGTCATGGTCGGTGGAGGAATGTATGGTTACACAAAGCAAGAGGAGAGTATACCTTTAAGCAAAGGTGATTTATCAGAAACTCAAAAGAAGGAACAAATTGCTGTCTATGTTTGTGGTGGTGTCGTACGTTCTGGCGTTGTTTCTTTGGATGGAGGAGCGAGAGTAATTGATGCAGTGAATGCTTGTGGTGGTGCTTTACCCAATGCAGATGTAACAAAGATTAATATGGCAAAGTTACTTAAAGACGGTGAACAAATACAAGTTCCAATACAAGAAGAGGCGCTTTCTGAGCAAAACTTAACAGCAGAGCATACAAAAAAAGTAAATAATAAATCGAGCCAAACTAATAATTATGGGCTGGTTAATATTAATACAGCAGATCAAGCGGAATTAGATTCATTGCCGGGTGTTGGTCCGTCTACAGCGGCGGCAATTTTAGAATATCGCAAACAAATTGGCAGTTTTCAAAGCATTGAAGAGGTGAAAAAAGTAAGGGGAATCGGCGAAGCTAAATTTAAAAAGCTGGCGGATCGGATTACAATATGAATTATTTAGCTTTTACTAACGCTCTTATTGGTGGATTTATTTTAGGGATTTTTACAGTAACTCAGGTAAAAATCCCTTTTCTTATCCTGTATAGTTCCTTTTGTATTGCTTTATTTGGTTGTATTTATTTATATTGGAAAAATAAAAAATTGCTTCTTTATTTTGTATTGTTGCTATTTTTTATTGCGGGAATGATTCGTTGTGCGCAGGCAGATAGCATTGCCCCGAATGACATTAGCAATTTTGTTGGTAAAACGCTGCAAGTGCAAGGTGAAGTTATAGAGATTCCACAAGAAAGAACGCTTGCGGGGAACAAGCGAAGTATGCATTATATTGTAAAGGTTCATACAGTAGAATTTGCGGGGGAGAAAGTACAGGTAAACGGAAACTTAAAAGTCTTTGCGTTGCAGGATAGCTCGCATACGATTGCGCATATTAGCGATTGTATTCGTTTTTCAGGGGAAATTAGAGAATTACATGGATATAATAATCCGGGAAGTTTAGATATAGTTGCGATGATGCAACGACAAGGGATTCGAGCAAATTGTAAAGCCGAAAAAAATACGGTGGAAATTCTTTCAGCAGGACAAAACGCTTTTCTTAAATGGATTGAAAAATCCAGAACAGCAGTTCAGAATATGATGGAAGAAGCAATGCCCAAAGAAGATGCGGCAGCATTATTTGCAATGTTATTTGGCGGATATGATGGAATAAAAGAGGAACTAGCGCTAGCATTTACGGTGACAGGAATCGTTCATATTTTATCGGTGTCCGGTTCGCATATTTCTCTATTGGCAGGAACCGTACATATTATTGGGAAAATGTTACGATTTCCAGCGTGCCTATCAGCAATTCTTGTTATTCTAGCAATTGTTTTTTATGCGATTTTTTCAGGCTTTACTTCGCCGGTAGTCAGATCGGCGATTATGGGGATTTTAGCGTTTTCGGCATTGGCATTGAATCGGGAGAAAGATGCGCGTTATAGTCTAGCTTTGACAGGGTTGGGGATTTTAGCTATTTCCCCTAGATTAATTTTTGACATTAGTTTTCAACTTTCATTTATGGCGACAGCCGGATTACTGTATATCGCGCCTAAAATAAAAAAATTTTTAAAGGGAGTTCCTCTATTTATTGCGGAAAATTTAGCGATTACGATTGCTGCACAATTAGCAGTCATTCCCTTTATTGCCTGGTATTTTAATAATGTTTCGCTTAGTGCACTATTGGCAAATCTTATTATTGTGCCGTTTATAGAATGGGCAATGATTGGTGGCTTGTGTGCAGTTTTATTAAGTCTTGTTTTTTCGGTTGTGGGAAAAGGTTTATTTATTCTTTGTAGTTTGACGATTGGGTTAGTTTATTTTATGGCAAGAGCTATAGCGATGATTCCTTATGGGCTTTTATATTTACCGTCAGGCGGTTTACTTTGTGGCATTGTATATTATTTGCTGCTATTTTGGCTCTGCGGTTATGCATCACCGAAAATTCCAAATTTTTTGCTGTGCTGGCAGAAAAAGAAAAAGCTTATCTGTAGTGCAATTGTCACCATTATTTTTTTATGGAGCAGTCAATTTATCTTTGCTCAACCGTTAAGGATACATTTCATTGATGTCGGGCAGGGGGATTCTATATTGATTACGACACCACATGGTAGAACGATGCTATTTGATACCGGAGGCATGCGACGCGAAATTAGTGATTTTGATATTGGCAAACGAATTGTTATTCCGTATTTGCGTCATTATGGAATACGAGAAATTGATTATTTATGTTTAACTCACGCACACGAGGATCATGCAGGTGGGGCAGGGAGTTTACTAAAAGAATTTTCAGTGCAAAATGTGATTGTCGGTCGGGAAGACCGAAGCGAATATGCAAAAACATTAGGCTATTCCTTAGAAAAATGCCAAGATTTTGTTACGGTAAAAGATGGCCAGTTTTTTGTTTTGGATGGTGTTAAAATTGAAATTTTTTCGGCGGGCGAAGTGAGTGAGTCGCGAACAGGGAATGAAATTTCTAATGTATTTCGTGTGAGTTATGGAGATTTTAGTCTACTCATTACAGGGGATATAGACAGTAATGGGGAGAAAGAATTAATGAGAAAACATAGATTGAAAAGTTCGGTGTTAAAAGTTGCCCACCATGGCTCGCGTACCTCTTCTTGTGAAGAGTTTTTACAAGCGGTAAATCCACAATATGCAATTATTTCTGTTGGCTTTCAGAATAGTTTTGGTCATCCAAATCCGCAAGTGTTAAATAGATTAAATAAAGAAAATATTAAAATTTTGCGTACCGACCAGGCGGGGGCAATTTTAATGGAGACAAATGGAAATCAACTATCGGTAGATTCTTTTCAAAAAAACGGTAAAAATTCTCGAGAAAATCCTTGACAGTTTACATTATTGGCAGTATTATAATAAATAATTAAAGATTATTGTAAATCAGTGAGCAGAAAAAGTAGATAGGTATACTTTTGTTCAGCGAGTCGGTGACTGGATTTCCAGAGGTGTGATGACCGATCTAAAGTGCGTATCGAATGGTTCTGTGAGAGTCCACCAAAAGCTTTTTGTGAGTAGGCTGGGACGGTTGCCACCGTTATTTGGCTAGAGTATCGGATATTGCTAGAGATATTCCCGTACTTGAAAAAGAGGAGAGTTTTTCTTTCGAAAAATTTTAGGGTGGTATAACGAATACACTTCGTCCCTTTAGGGGATGAGGTGTTTTTTATTCTCTAAAGTTTTTTAAGAAAAAATCTTGAATTTAGGGTGGTACAGCGAGCCATTTCGCCCCTTGTAAGGGTGAGATGGTTCTTTTTTTATTTATTTATTGGGGAGGGATTTATATGTTGAAAAAATATTTGAGTAAAGTGATAAAGGGTGAACATTTATCCCAGGAAGAGTCAAGGCAAGCTATGCAAATTATTATGAATGGAAACGCAACAGATGCACAGATCGGATCATTTTTAACAGCCTTAAAAGTAAAAGGTGAAATAAGCGAGGAGATTTCCGGATTTGCCCATACCTTGCTACAACATGCAGATCGCGTAAAGCATAGCAAACCGGTGATTTGTCCTTGTGGAACAGGTGGAGATACGAAAGGGACATTTAATGTATCGACAACAGTGGCTTTTGTTTTAGCAGGTGGTGGTGTTGCTGTTGCCAAACATGGAAATCGCAGTGTTTCTAGCGCTTGTGGCAGTGCTGATGTGCTTAGTCAGCTGGGTGTTATCGTTGATAAATCGGCAGATAAAGTTAGTGAAGAAATTGAACATTTAGATATAGGGTTTTTATTTGCACCTGCGTTGAATAAAGCTATGCGCGTGGTTGCAAATCCACGTAAGGAATTAGGGTTCCGTACAGTATTTAATCTTTTGGGACCAATCATTAATCCGGCGCAGTTAGATTATCAATTGGTTGGTGTGTATGAAGAAAGCTTAACCGAAAAAGTTGCTGAAGTATTAAACCTAATAGGGGTTAAGCAAGCGATGGTTGTCCATAGTGAGGATGGAATGGATGAAATATCAACGAACTTTCCAACGAAAGTAAGTGAAATGCGAAATGGAAAGGTGAAGACATATCATATTGATCCGCAAAGGTATGGTTTTAAACGCGGAACTTTAGCTGATTATCAAGGGGGAAATCCTGAAGAAAATGCAAAAATTATTCGCGCAATTTTAAATGGTGAAAAAGGGCCGAAACGAGATATTGTGTTATTAAATGCGGCTGCAGGATTCTATATCACAAATAAGACACCAAGTATTACAGAAGGTATTCGGTTGGCAGAAAAAACGATTGACAGTGGTGCTGCTTTAGTAAAATTGGAAGCTTTGATTGCATTTAGTCGTGAGGGGATAGAAAATGCTTGTTAAAATTTGTGGAATTCAATCGCTGGAAATTGCAAAGGTAGTAGAAGAAAATAAGGCTGATTTAATGGGCTTTATTTTTGCAGACAGCAGGCGCTATATAAATCCGATAGCAGCGGCAAAGATAAGTGCGGAAATAAAATCTGTGGCAAAAGTAGGCGTCTTTGTGAATGAAGAACCAGCAAGGGTAAATGAAATCGCTGATTTCTGTCATCTTGATTATGTACAGTTACATGGCAATGAAACAATTGAATATTGCAAGAAAATTAAATATCCAATTATTAAAGCATTTCGATATAAAGAAGATTTTGATCCGAAAATTCTTTATCAATATTCTGTCGATATGATACTAATAGACACTTATCAAGCCGGTAGTGCAGGGGGGACGGGGAGATGTTTTGACTGGAAAACTGCAAAGGGAAAATTAAGTAAGCTTCATTTGCCGGTATTCATTGCTGGTGGAATTAGTAAAATGAATGTCGGAGAAATGATAAATGTTTTAAATCCGGCAGGAGTTGATGTGTCTGGGGGAGTTGAAAGTAATGGGATAAAGTCAAAGGGGAAGATTATAGACTTCATTAAGCAGGTTCATGAGTTGGAACGGAGGGTGAAAAATGTTAGATGCAATTGTCGCAAAGAAAAAAATTACTGTTGAGCAAGAAAAAAAGTATTTATCGTTAAAAGAGATACAAAAAGACATTTCCTTTGGCAAGTTTGCTTTATCAAAAGTTATGCGTAATTCGCCGTGGAGTTTAATTGCCGAATGCAAATTGCAATCGCCGTCTAAAGGGCGCTTATGCACGAATTATACAGTACTGGAGCTGGCAAAAATTTATGAAAAAAATGGGGCAATGGCTTTATCTATTCATACAGATGAACATTTTTTAGGAAATTTAGCGGATATTGCTTTAGTAAAAGAGATTACAAAACTTCCGGTGTTGAGAAAAGATTTTATTATTGATGAATATCAAATTTATCAATCAAGGCGCGCCGGAGCTGATGCAATTTTATTAATTGCTCGTATTTTATCTCCGGCGCAATTAAAAGAATATTTGCATATGGCTTGGGAGATTGGGGTGGATTGTCTCGTTGAGGTACATGATGAAAAAGATATAAATGTGGTAAATGATACAAGGGCGGAGCTAATCGGAATTAATAATCGAAATTTAAAAAACTTTACAACGGATGTACAAAATACATTAGATTTAGTAAAGTATTGTGATCGAAATCGAACAATTATCAGTGAGAGTGGAATAAAAAATCGAGAGGATATAGAAAGAGTAAAAAAACACTTTATCCGTGGGGTTTTAGTGGGCGAAGGATTAGTGAAAGCCGCTAATATAGCAGCAAAAACAAGAGAGTTATCATTAGTTAAAGGATTTTAAGGAGGAGTTTATTATGCCAAATAGCAAAGGGCGTTTTGGAAGTTATGGTGGGCAATATGTACCGGAAATCGTCATGCCAGTATTAATGGAATTACAGCAAGCTTATGAAAAATATAGAAATGATGCTGAATTTCAAGAGGAAATCAGGACGTATTTAAGAGAATATGCTGGACGTCCGACAAAACTTTATTATGCGGAGCGGTTAACAAATCATTATGGAAAAGCAAAAATTTATTTAAAACGTGAAGATTTACTCCATACAGGTGCACATAAAATTAACAACGCCTTATGTCAAGCCGTCTTGGCAAAAAGGATGGGGAAAAAACGTATTGTTGCTGAGACTGGAGCGGGGCAGCATGGTGTCGCAAGTGCTACAGTTGCTGCGTTGTTTGGCTTAGAATGTCATGTTTTTATGGGAAAAGAAGATATAGAAAGGCAATCATTAAATGTTTTTCGAATGAAATTGCTTGGCGCAAAAGTAATTCCGGTAACAAGTGGAACAGGGACGCTAAAAGATGCTACCAGTGAAGCGATTCGTTACTGGGCTGCGAATATTACAGATACGCATTATATTATCGGCTCGGTAGTTGGCCCGCATCCCTATCCGATGATTGTGAGAGATTTTCAATCTTGCATCGGCAAGGAAGTAAAAGAGCAGATGAAATCATTAGCAGGTGGAAAAGTTACGCATATTTTAGCTTGTGTTGGTGGCGGTAGTAATGCAATGGGAATGTTTTATCCATTTAAAGATGATAGAGATATTATCAAAATTGGTGTGGAGGCAGCAGGTAGAGGAAGAGCAAATGGCGATCATGCAGAATCTTTAAGCCAAGGACGCCCTGGTGTTTTACATGGTGCATATAGTTATCTTTTACAAGATGATGATGGGCAAGTGATTGAAGCGTATTCTATTTCAGCGGGGCTTGATTATCCTGGTGTTGGTCCCGAACATTCTTATTTTAAAGATACGAATCGCGTGCAGTATACTTCGGTAAATGATCAACAAGCATTAGCTGCTTTTCAGTTATTGTCAAGGACAGAAGGGATTATTCCGGCGATGGAAAGCTCACATGCTCTGGCGTATTTAGAAACACTGATGCCAACGACGACGGAGGATCAGGCGGTTGTTGTGTGTTTATCAGGACGAGGCGATAAAGATGTTCAAATGGTAGCGAAAGCATTAGGGGAGGAATTAGAATGATGTCTAGATTAAGCAGTACTTTTGCAAGGTTAAAACAAGAAGGGAAAAAAGCGTTAGTCATTTATCTTATGGCAGGTGTTCCTGATTTTGAAAAAACGTTTGAACTTGTCTTGGCTACCGAAAAAGCTGGGGCTGATGTTGTTGAATTAGGCATTCCGTTTTCCGACCCGATTGCCGATGGGCACGTTATTCAAGAGGCCGGAGTAAAAGCTTTGCAAAATGGAGCTACGATGCAACAGGTATTAGAACTAGTAAAAAAATTGCGCGAGCATACACAAATTCCCTTAATCGGAATGGGATATATCAATACGATGATGAATGTAGGCATTGAAAAATTTATTACTGATTTTCAAAATGCTGGCTTAGATGGATTAATTATTCCAGATTTACCACATGAAGAATCAAAAGAAATTGCTGAGTTTTGCCGTTTGCATCATTTTCATTTAGCTGAATTTGTAACGCCAAATACAACGTCAGAAAGAATTACTGAAACCTGTAAAAGTGCAGATGGCTTTATTTATTGTGTATCGGTCAATGGTGTTACCGGTGTACGGAAAATTGATTATACGCCGATTCATGAAGTGATTCGGATGGTACGTAAGCAAACGGATATTCCGCTTGCCGTTGGTTTTGGGATTGGCGATGGCGCGTCGGCTGTTGAAGCAACTAAATTTGCGGATGGTGCGATTGTTGGAAGCGCAGTTGTAAAGAGAATTTTAGAGAGTGATTTTGCAGGTGCAATTGGCTTAATTAAATCCATTCGTCAAGCATTAGACGAAAGGAAGGAATAATATGCGGATAGAAACAAGCTTGAAAGAGTTTTGTCAACGTGCGGAAACGGAAAAAGTTCTTGCGGTAACTGCGGAGCTTTCAACCGATATGGAGACGCCGGTTTCGCTTTATTATAAAATCGTTGGCGATGATATAGGATTTATTTTAGAAAGCGTCGATATGCATACGAATTTTGGGCGATTTTCTTTTATTGGTGCAGAACCTTTTGCAACGTTAACTTGTTATAAAAACAAGCTTGTTATTGATGCATTTGATGGCCGTCAAACAATCGAAAAAAGTCCGATGCAGGCAGTGAAAGAATATCTTAGCTATTTTAGTGATGCGGGGCAAAGTTTTCATATGCCATTACTAGGTGGTGGGGCAGTTGGATACTTTTCTTATGAAACGATTGAGACGATTGAACGTATAAGGCAAATGGAAAGTCCTGAGGATATGGTGCTTGGACAATTCCTCTTATGTCATGTGATTTTAGTCATGGATCATTTGAAGCACACATCAAAAATTGTTTATTTGACGCCAAATAACCGTAATATTGATGCTGAATTTTTATATCAAACGGCACTAGAAAAGATTTATTATATTAACCAACAAATCAAAAATGAGATAAAAAAAGAAAAAGTAAAAGTAAAAGAAAAGCGATATCATTCAGGGCATAAGTTAGGCTTTAGTGAACGATATGGAAAGGAAGAAAGAGAATTTGTCCAAAAAGTGTTGAAAGCAAAAGAATATATTGCTTCAGGCGATATTTTTCAGATTGTTTTATCCAAGCAGTTCACTTGTGATTTAAAAAAGCCATCATTTTATTTATATCGGAGACTACGGCAAATTAATCCTTCGCCCTATATGTTTTATATGAATTTTGGCAACTTAAAATTAGTGGGTGCATCGCCGGAAATGCTTGTAAAAGTAAGTGGCGATACTGTATATACCTATCCTATTGCCGGGACTAGACCGCGTGGTGTATCAAATCAAGAAGATGAACTCCTTGCACAAGATTTAAAGGCAGATGAAAAAGAGTGTGCTGAACATGCGATGCTAGTGGATTTAGGGCGAAATGATATTGGAAGAATCAGCAAAGCTGGCACAGTAAAAGTAAATAAGTTGATGGAAATAGAGAAGTTTTCGCATGTAATGCATATGGTTTCGGAAGTTTCAGGGCAATTAGAACAAAAATATTCTACAATTGATGCATTAAAAGCCTGCTTTCCTGCTGGAACGGTGAGTGGTGCACCAAAAGTAAGGGCAATGGAAATCATTCATGAATTGGAAGCTGTAAAGAGGGAATCTTATGCGGGTTCTGTAGGCTATATTGATTTTCAAGGAAACATGGATATGTGTATCGCAATTCGCACGATTCAAGTCGAAGGTGAGCGTGCTACAATTCGGGCTGGAGCGGGAATTGTAGTGGACTCTGTGCCAGAGAAAGAATATGGTGAAATTCTGCAAAAAGCGAAAGTGATGTTTCAAGTGGTAGAGGAGGTTGAAGGCGATGATTTTATTAATTGACAACTACGATTCTTTTACGTATAACATATATCAAATGATTGCAAATATGGGAAGAGAAGTTGAAGTGATTCGCAATGATAAAATCACTACTGTTGAAATTGATTCGGCAAAATATGAAGCTATTGTGATTTCGCCAGGACCCGGGACTCCAGATGATGCGGGGGTTTGTAAAGATGTTGTTCGAGTCTTTGCGGGTAAAGTCCCGATATTAGGTATTTGTTTAGGCCATCAAGTAATTGGTGAAGTATTTGGTGGCAAAGTCATTCGGGCAGGGAAGTTTGTTCATGGAAAGACCTCACCAATCAAACATATAGGTACAGGTGCATATCAAGGGTTATCACAAGATATTTTGGTAGGACGATACCATTCTCTTATTGTTGAAAGAGAATCTTTACCAGACTGTTTAGAAATTACGGCAGAACTTGAAGATGGTATGATTATGGGAATTAGACATCGTGATTATAAAGTAGAAGGTATTCAATTTCATCCTGAATCCATATTGACACCCGATGGAGAAAAAATTTTGGGGAGTTTCTTAGGGTTTATATAAAAATAGGACTGCAAAAGCAGTCCTATTTTTATTACCAGAAGCCAGAGGAACAATCGCAGTTATTGTTTCCACAACAGCAAGCAAATAATAAGATAATAATAATGATGATGATCCAAGCGCTACCGCCGCCGAATCCTGAACATCCACAACCCATAATAAGTTCCCTCCTATAGAAAAGTAAGTAAAGCAGACATGTAATAATCCAAGCCCTGATGTTATCTTTTTTCTAGCTGAAATTTAGACAACGTCACTTATTGGATAAAACAAAATAGATGGTTTTGTCACTTGTAGTTTATGAATTATTAATTAAAAATGTGAATTTAAAAAATTTCTTAATTATAATTACGATTTTTTTCGCAAATGTGGTAAAATAACAAGGTTAGAAAAAAACATGAAATTTTTTAAATAAGCGATAGTTATCGTTTTTTAATTATGTATTTATTTATATTGGAGGATTTAGATGTCAGCAGAAGAACTTAATAAGGAAATTAATCGTCGACGTACGTTTGCGATTATTTCTCATCCGGATGCCGGAAAGACAACTTTAACGGAAAAATTGCTGTTATATGGTGGTGCAATTCATTTAGCAGGTTCAGTAAAATCAAGGAAAACGCAACGTCATGCAGTATCTGATTGGATGGAGATTGAAAAACAACGTGGAATTTCAGTAACATCCAGTGTGTTACAATTTGATTATAATGGTTATAGAATTAATATTTTAGATACACCTGGGCATCAGGACTTTAGTGAGGATACATATCGCACTTTAATGGCAGTAGATAGTGCTGTCATGATTATTGATGTTGCTAAGGGTGTCGAAGCACAAACAAAAAAATTATTTAAAGTTTGTAGACAACGTGGGATACCGATTTTCACTTTTGTCAACAAACTCGATCGCTTTGGTAAGTCGCCAATTGATTTAATGGAAGAAATTGAACAGGTACTAGGAATTCGTGCTTATCCGATGAACTGGCCAATTGGGATCGATGGCAATTATCAAGGGGTATATAACCGCCAGAAAAACCAAGTGGAATTATTCTCCGAAGATGGAACGCATGGACAAAATGTCATTGCTTCTGAGGTTGGTAGTGTAGAAGATCCCGTATTTGCCGAGCGTATTGGCAAGGAAAATCATCAAGCACTTTGTGAAGATATTGAATTGCTCGATATGGCAGGGGAACAATTCGATGATGAAAAAGTGCAGCATGGCGAATTGACACCGATGTTCTTTGGGAGCGCGATGACAAACTTTGGAGTGCAAAATTTTCTCGAAGAATATTTAAGACTTGCACCACCTCCGGCAGCAAGAGAATCATCAGATGGGATCATTGATCCGCAGGATGAAAAATTTTCTGCGTTCATTTTTAAAATTCAAGCAAATATGAATCCGGCACATCGTGATCGTTTATCTTTTATGAGAATTTGTTCTGGTAAATTTACGCGTGGAATGTCAGTATATCATGACCGTACAGGTAAAATGATTAAACTTGCACAACCACAACAATTTTTAGCACAAGATAGAACGATTATTGATGAAGCCTATCCAGGGGATATTGTTGGTCTATTTGATCCAGGAATTTTTGGTATGGGCGATACTTTATGTAGTCAAGGTCATAAATTCCACTTCCCAGATTTTCCGGTATTCCCACCGGAGCAATTTGCGCGTGTTCAGGCAAAAGATACAATGAAACGAAAACAATTTGTTAAAGGGATTACTGAGCTTACGCAAGAGGGGGCAGTTCAATTATTCCAACAAGCTGGAGCAGGTACGGAATCCTATATTATTGGTACAGTAGGAAGCTTACAATTTGAAGTTTTAGAATATCGTTTAAAAAATGAATATGGTGTAGATATTTTAATGCAAATGCAACCGTATGAGGTTGCTCGTTGGATGGAAAATAGGAAAGAAAAAATTACGCCAAGTTCATTGCGTGGCGCGGATAGAGGAATGTTTGTTTACGATATAAAAGAACGTCCAGTTTTACTCGTTTCTAATGAATGGGCGTTGGGATGGATTACTGATAATAATCCAGATATTAAATTTTATCCAGTTCCACCAGATAAAAAGAAAGCATAAGTTTATATAAAAAGAGAAATTAGGGCGTTGCATTTGCAACACCCTAATTTCTTTTTTATTTTGAAAAATATAAGCTTTTAATTTTATTAGCAGTAATGATTAATTGGTCTGAAATTTGTGGAATACCATAGCCCATATAAATTGGTGATGTAGGAAAACGCGGAATAATTTTTGCACGGATTAAATCATCAATAAAATAAAAAAATAGATTGTAGCTTTTACACTTTTTGTTGAAGTTATTTAAAAGAAAATGTACTGTAGTTTGCACATAATCGGCAAGTTGTTCAATATTATTGTTGGTTTCAAGCATTACAACATTAAATTCAGAAAATCCAACACGTGGTTTAGTTGAAAGGTTTAATTCTACACCGTTTCTAGCATCGATGATGAGCCCGTTGAAATGTGAATTATCAAAATATTCATGGTAATCAACGTATTTTAAGCCAACAATTTGCATATGGGGATGACGGATAGTTCCACCTGAAAGTGGCCCGTGATTTTTGAAGAATAAGACGGATTGATATTCTTTAGATGTTTGCATTTCGAGCCAATGATGTATTGCAAATTTAAATAGACGATGCAAATGATCTTTATTGTATTCAGATAATTCACTTTTGCATTCGGTCGTTTCGATGAGTACAGTTTGAAAAGTATCTTTAAGTACAGGATATTTATTTTTTATTAAAATAATATCGCCATCTTGAGCGATAACATTTGTTAAGGCTGAGCGATCGCAAAAAGGACATTTGGTCCCAGTATTGACGATGCTTTCTGGTTTTTGCTGTCCAATGCTGATATTGAATTCGAGATATTTATTTGGCATGGAAAGTCACCTTCTTTAAAATTAATGCTGGTATAGTAAGGAAATAAATGATATAATTTAGGCTTGATTAAGATTAATTTAAGTAAAAATGTTTTACTTAAGCTATATGGGGAAATCTATCAAATGAAAATCTACTTCATTAATTACAAAATCAAATGAAGTAGAGTTGTTTTATAAAAAAAGAACATACTTATATTATAATAAATAGATTTGAAAAGAAAAGCAATTATTTGCTTTGAGGTAGGTGTTATCAATTAGTAGTGAAGTAAAAAAGAATGATCATGGTGATTCATTTTTAAAAGGGACATTTATTTTAGCGATAGCAGGGATTGTTGTCAAAGTTATTGGATCACTAAATTGGATATTTGTATCCAGGGTACTTGGAGGAGAAGGGATTGGCTTATATCAAATGGCTTTTCCTATCTATTTATTAGCACTTAGTGTTTCAACAGCTGGTGTACCAGTTGCGATTTCGATTATCACGGCAGAAAAAGTTGCATTGAAAGATATATTAGGAGCGAAGAGAATCTTTCGTATTTCAATGGCAGTTATGGCTGTGACCGGAGCTATTTTTAGTTTGGCTACTTATTTTGGTGCAGGGTGGTTGATTGAATATAGATTTATTCGTGATCCACGGGCATATTACTCCGTTGCTGCGTTAGCTCCAGCCATTTTTTTTGTTACTATTCTTGCAAGTTCACGTGGTTTCTTGCAAGGGTGGCAGCGCATGACACCGACGGCTGTATCGCAGATAGTTGAACAGATTTTTCGTGTAATTACTATGGTATTATTCGCAAATTTATTTTTGCCGAGAGGTCTAGAATTTGCAGCAGCAGGAGCTAGTTTCGGTGCATTTGCTGGTGCGGTGACCGGATTGATTGTACTCGTATATTATCATTGGCAGTTAGAACGGGATATTCGGCGTGAGTATGGTGATCATCTCGAGGAGAAGGGTAAGCGCGAATCCAGTTTTACGATTGTGAAGCGGATTTTTGCGCTAGCGCTTCCTGTATCGGCATCGAGCGTTATGTTGCCGATTGTAGCGAATCTTGATTTAATGATTGTTCCAGCTAGACTTGAAGTTGCTGGATATACAGTTGGACAAGCGACAGAATTATTTGGATATTTAACGGGTATGGCTGTGCCGCTGATTAACTTGGCTACGTTGCTTACAGCTTCCTTGGCAATTAGTATTGTTCCAGCAATTTCGGAAGCGAAAGCACTTGGTGATAAACTTCGTGTTTACCAACAGACGTCAGCTGCAATGCGGATTACTTATTTAATTAGTTTTCCCGCATTTGCAATTGTATTTATGCTTGATACACCAATTTCTCAATTGATTTACAATGCAGCAAGTGCAGGCCCTACAGTGAGTGTTTTATCAATGAGCATTGTACTGCTTGGCATTCATCAAGTAACTACGGGAGTATTACAGGGGCTTGGTCATACAACCATTCCGATGATTAATATGATTATTGCCGCTGTAGCTAAAGTTGCTTTAAACTGGATTATGGTTGCAAATCCTAACTTTGGTATTCTAGGTGCGGCTTGGGCGACAGTTGCTGATATTGGAATTGCAGCAGTGATCAATATGTATTTTCTACATAAATATGTTGGATATGGCGTAGATATTAAGCAGATTACAAAAAACATTTTAGCAACTGCAGCAATGAGCGGCATAATGTATATTGCTTATTTAGAAATTTTTTCGAGCCTAGCAAGTAATACACTGGCCACTCTAGGCGCAATTCTTGCAGGTTCTATTGTATACTTCTTAGTATTGATTTTACTTGGTGGAATGAATGAACGAGATATAGAGCGCATTCCTATGGTAGGAAAATTTATTATTAAATTATTACAACGTGTAGGTGTATTTAAAGCGTAAACCTAAAATGTTTATCATCGTATATTATTGTTTCTTGTCTGATTTCAGTAGGAGTTTGTCTGCTGAAACAGCCTCGTTTATTTGTGGGGTGAGATGAAAATGAAAAAGTTAATTTTAGTCTATAATCCTGTCTCTGGAGATGCTTTATTTAAATACAAACTAGATGAACTTATTGAAAAATTTAGTGTACATGACTGCATTATTATTCCGTATCGCACATTACCTAATAATGAAATCGTATTTGCTAAATTTGTGCGTTCGTTAAATGCAGATGGTGTAATTATTGCCGGTGGAGATGGAACCATCCACGATATCATTAATTTAATGATTACAGAAAACATTGATTTACCGATTGGTTTAATTCCAAGCGGAACGTCGAATGATTTTGCATCTTTTTTAGGAATTAATAAAAACTTAGATAGATATATTAAAACGATTGCTAAAGGCTCGGTTATGCCGATTGATATTGGGCAAATTGGCAATAAATATTTTATTAACGTTGCGAGTGCAGGCGTTCTTACCTCCGTTGCACATAAAGTAGATGCAGGCTTAAAAAATGCATTGGGAAAAATGGCATACTATCTAAAAGGGCTAGGTGAAATTCCGGGGTTTCACGCGCGTAAGATGAAGATCAAAGCGGATGGAAGAATCATTGAAGAAAAAATATTTTTATTCGTTATCGTCAACAGTGGCACAGTAGGAAGTATGAAAAATGTTGTAGCCAATGCAAAGATTAACGATGGTAAATTAGACATGGTGTTAATCAAACAATGCAGTATTCCTGAGTTTATGACTTTGACATTAGAAATGCTTGCGGGCAGTAACATTACGCGTCATAACAGTGTGATTTATTTACAGGCAAAAGATATTGAAATCGAATGTGAAGAAGAAATCGAAAGTGATTTAGACGGAGAACTTGGGCCGAAATTGCCGTTAAAGATAACGACTTTAGCAGGAAAAATTAAATTGTTTTATGAAAAAGAACAATAGAAATGGGGCTGTTGATGCGGCTCCATTTTCTATAACTCGGAATAAGATTTCTCCCACCGCTATAGATGGAGAAGAGTTGCAAATAACAGGCGGTGAGTATATCTTTCCCGCCTCGTTGAAACGTCGAGTGGTAGGTTTTTTGCAGAAACCTTGAACATGGCGTTATAATATTGAGAGAATTTATTTAAAATATGAAACATATAGAATAGATGGAAAAGGTGGATTTAGTTTGAAAGTACAAATACCCGTAATCAAAGGGAAAAAGTATAATGTAGAGATTGTTAGCATGGGACACAGTGGAGAAGGCGTAGGAAAATATCAAGACTTTACGGTTTTTGTGCCTTATGCGTTGATTGGGGAAACGGTAGAAGTTCAAATTACTGAAGTAAAGAAAAATTATGCAAAAGGACGTCTTTGTCAAGTAATAAAGGCTAGTCCAAATCGTACAAAGCCGCAATGTGATATTTATTATAAGTGTGGTGGTTGCCAATTACAGCATTTAGATTATGAAGGGCAGTTAGAGGTGAAGCGTCAACAAGTGGTAGATGCAGTGCAAAGAATTGGTAAGCAAAATGATGTTGTGATTCATCCAACGCTTGGCGCAAATCATCCATGGCATTATCGCAATAAAATGCAATTTCCAATTGGCAGAAATGGTAATGATGTTATTATTGGCTGTTATGCACAAGGAACACATGCGATTGTCAATACAGAAAATTGTGTGATACAACATGAAGCGAATAATCTTGTTGCCAATGCTGTTCGCGGTGTAATAAGAAGATTAAATATAACAACATATGATGAAAAAACACGCCAAGGCGTACTTCGCCATGTGATTGGACGTGTTGGTATTGCCAGTGGCGAGATTATGGTTGTTTTGGTAACAAGTACAGAGATTTTACCAAAGCAAGAGAAAGTTGTCGAAGAATTACGTCGTAATATTCCTGGAGTAGTAAGCATTATCCAAAATATTAATCCAAACCATACAAATGTCATCCTGGGAAATCGGACATTAAAACTTTGGGGCAAAACGACGATTGTTGATAAAATGGGAGAGTTCTCATTTAATATATCCGCAAGATCATTCTTCCAAGTTAATACTAAACAAGCAGAAGTTCTTTACAATAAAGCAGTAGAATATGCAAATTTAACTGGCAAAGAAACAGTCATTGATGCATATTGTGGAACAGGTACGATTAGTTTATTTTTAGCGAAAAAAGCGAAAAAAGTCTACGGTATCGAAATCGTAGAGCCAGCAGTGAAGGATGCCATAAGAAATGCCGAAAATAATAAGGTGGAAAATGCTGAATTTATCGTTGGGGATGCCGTAGAAATAATGCCGGATCTCTATGAAAAGGGCATCCGCCCCGATGTAATCGTAGTAGACCCACCACGCGCCGGTTGTGAAAAACAAGTCCTAGAATCATTCGCAAACATGAACCCAACAAGAATCGTCTACGTATCCTGCAATCCAGCCTCCCTAGCAAGAGATATCTCAATCCTAGCAGAATTAGGCTATACAGCAAAAGAAATACAACCAGTAGATATGTTCGGCGCAACAAGTCACGTCGAGTGTGTAGCGTTGATAGAACGGAAAAAGCCTTAAAACATAAGGTTTAAGGCTTTTTGAAAAATTAAATATGTGTTTATTATGTTCGCCTAGACGTTAGTTTAGGCGAATCTTTTCTTTTAGGGGGGTAAATATTTAGGTTGGTTTTAACTTTTACGCGAAAGTAAAAGAGTTCTGTGAAAAAGTATAGAAAAATTAATATTTGCAAACATTTCACGTTGAGTGCGTGACATTGATGTCAAGAGTGGAGAAATAGGAGTATTCAAAACACTGATAAATAAAGGGTTTTCTAGGTTGAAAGATTTTCTGCCTAATGTCTGGCAGTGCCTTTTAATCTTGAAAATCCTTATTTTTGTTTCTGAGGAAATAGGTCAACTGTGAAAAATGTGTGTAGGGTTGAGTTGACAGGTTAGATAAATTCATAGGGTTGTGTAGACAGGATGGATGGATAATCAGCTCAATTGGTTTATTTCGTAAAAGGATTTTCTATCATTAGTTATCCAGTTGTTCTGCTCATCCATACGTATGACAATTTTAGCAACATGGATAAGTGATCTATAATCATTGCGATGTAGTAAAATTGACTAAAAAATAATAACTTGTGACATTTGTACTATGTTATGCTATAATGCTTTAGAGATAGTTTTTAAAGGAGAATAATATATGGAAAACTTTAGCAATGATGTATTCACAATACTAAACTACCAAGGAAGCAAAAAAAACTTGCTGAATTTTATATATAAAAATACAATTGATGTGATTGATGAGAAGAAAGCAGTCTTTGACATATTTGCCGGATCGTGTTCTGTCGGTTATGCATTAAAAAGATACTATAGAATTTTTGCGAATGATAGTGAAGTGTATTCTTCTGTAATTGCAAAAGCTTTACTCCAGTATAATAATAAATTGCTGTGGGATACGTATGAAGCACAATTTGAAAAGTTTTATCAGAAAAATCATAATGATTTAATTAACTTGTTTGGTGAGTATGTAGTAAAAGAAAAAGAGCTTATTCAAGAAAAAGATGTACAAAAAATTAAAAATTTTTATGATAACTATCCCACTGTATGGAATGGTTATTTAAGCTTATATAATAACACAATCAGAACAACGAAAGATTTAAAAATAAAGAAAGATGAAATCCCATATATGCTATTTACGACTTATTATGCGAATACATATTTTGGAGTACATCAATCAATAGAAATAGACTCTATCAGGTACGCAATAGAGTTGTTAGAAGATAACGCACTTCAAAATGTTTTACTAGCAGCGTTATTTTATGCTATGAAAGAATGTACTTTTTCAAAAGATGGGCACATGGCTCAACCACTTAGTATAGAAAATAATAAAACTAAATTGTTTAGTGTAAGACAGAAATCAATCCTTGAGTATTTTCAGAGAAAACTATCTGAGTTTCAATCATCAGATTTTGTTATAAGTAGTCATGACAATGTTGTGTTTAATAAACCAATATCAGAAATATACAATATTGACCGTGTGAAACAGGAAGTGGGTTTTATATACGCTGATCCACCATATACTGATATGCAGTACTCTAGATACTATCATTTGTTAAACACTGTAACGCTATATGATTATGATGATATCTCTCTATATAGAGGTAAGATTTCAAAAGGTTTATATCGTGAAGACCGATTTCAGTCACCATTAAGCCAAAGATCAACAGCATTAGACCAAACAAGCATACTTTTTGATTATTGCAAGGCAAACAGAATGAATTTAGCTTTGAGCTATGCATACCCAAGAGACACAAAACAACAAGCGACGAATAGGTATACTATGAATATTGAAGATATTATCGAAACTGCAGAAAAAAAGTTCGGAAGAAATAAAATAAATGTTTTTACCGAGGAATATGAACACTCCAATAATAGAAACAAAGATACTAAAAAAGTATTGGAGTATTTAATTGTTTGTAAATATTAGGGGAGTGGTAGAATGATAAAAGACTTAAGTGAAGTAAAAATGAAAATTAAAAACACAGTTGCCTCTAATAACAATGATCTATATAAATCGCATTTGTATTGGTCTCAAAAACCGTATAATATTTGTGATATTTTAATAGAGAGCTTTTCAGAAAAAGGTGATATTGTATTTGATCCTTTTATGGGTTCGGGGGTCACACTAATACAAGCAATAACAAAAAAATATTCGAGAAAAGCTGTTGGAGTCGAAATTAACCAAGTTCCGATATTTATTATTGAGGTATTGTTAAAGAAATATAATCTTCGAAACGTAAAAACTTTTATTGCTAGATTTTTAGATGAAATTGAGCAATTAAATGTTTACTATGAAACGACATGTGATTCATGTAAAGAAAAAGGAATCATTACTAAAACAATTTTTGATCGTGAAGATTTTACAAGTAACCCAGTAATTAAGGAGATTCACTATAATTGCAATTGTAGTAAAAAGATATTGAGAAAAGATTCATCTGAAGAAGATTACTTAATGATGAATGAAATGGAACAATACTATCAGATTAATTTTGTTAGAAACGTCGAGTTGTTGAGCAATACAAGAATTGCAGTATATAAGGGACAAAAAATTTCTGATATTTTTACTAAAAGAAACTTCTATATCATTGATAAAGTGCTTGAAATCATAAAGACTTTTAATGAAGAAGAACAAGAATTATTGAACTATATCCTCTTAAGTAGCTTACACTTGTCCAAGATTACAGATACTCATTCAAACTCACAATGGCCTTTGTGGACTCCTAAAAAAAACTGTGTAGAAAAAAATATTTTACCTGTGATAGGAAAGAGAGCAAAAGCTTTAATTTCTTCCTTAGAATATGCCCAGAAAAATTTATGTCCTAATCGAGGCAAATCTGATAATTTGTTTGACATGAAACCAGGTGAGTTCAAAATTATTAATAAAGGAATTCAGTTTATCACAGAAGAAGATATTCCCGACAATAGCATAGATCTTGTAATTACCGATCCCCCATATTTGGGACAGGTATTATATTCGGAGTATATGCAATTATATAAACCATTTTTGAACCTGGATTATAATTTAGAAGACGAAATTGTTGTTTCAACTGCACCAGAAAGAAAAAAAGATGAAGCTGAGTATTATAAGCTTTTAGAGGATGCCTTTGCTAAAGTTGGTAGAAAAGTAAAGAATGATAAATACATGTGCATGTATTTTCATGATAGTAATCTTGATGTTTGGAAAAAACTTATAGATATTTTAGAAAAAGCGGGTTTTAGATATTTGTCGCAGGTTCATGTTAAGAAAAAGAACACGCTGAAGAATATTATTAGCCCCAAAAAATCCTTGAATGGAGATGCGGTACTTTTTTTTATTAAAGAACCATATGTAAAAAAAGAGGTTAGAGAAGTTGAGAGTATAGAAGAAATGGAACTTAATATCATTAAACATGCTAAATATATTATTAAAACTAATGGACCTCAATCAACGCCAGAACTATATGATGATGGCTTAATGGAATTTATAATTCATAACGGTTGGCTTTCCGAGTTAGCGCTTAAATATAAGAGCCTAGTGGAAATATTTGAAAAGTATCTAACTTGGGATACTACTAAAGGGAAATGGACAATTTAGAGGAGACTATTATAGTCTCCTCTATTAGTTTCTAATTATTATGGAAGTCAAGTAGGCCGTGATAATACTTACCTGGAAATGCAGTGTTTAAACGTTCAATCAATTCTTCTCCGTTAACAATTTCTACCCCTGTGCTTTTTGCCTCTCTTTTACCGTGTTCAGTGTAATCAGAAGTAGTAATACAAATTGCATGTTGTATCTCGGCTGAATACTGTACCATCATACTATGCAGTCTTTGTATCGGCTCTCCACCGACATTGCCAATCCAGCGCTTAGCTTGGAAAATGTATCCTTCCAATTCTCCAGTTTGAGGATTAATTTTCTTAGCTCGAAGATCTACTCCCCTGTCACCTGCACCGCCTATGCGTATTACATTTATAAATCCTTCAGATGTTAAAAGATCTTTAAGAACATTTTCAAAACTATAGCCATCGAGCATTGAGATATCGATAGCATCTTCTGTAGGAGATGCAGATACTCTTGTTTTTCTGGTATATGAACTCTTCTCATCTGTGTTACAATAGTTTTCTATCAAGTTTACGATATACTTTTCCCTCGAAGGATCTTCAAGAATTTGAGCTAGAATGCTAGGGTCACCATTACAGACTTTACTACTAATTTCAAAATACAAATCATCAAGTGTAAAAGAGCCCCATTTTTCAAGTAGGTTATTAATTAGTATCGGTACAATGTCATAGAGTTTATTGAATAAAGTCGTGTTGTCTTCTATCGATAAATATAGCTTATCTGGATCAACGTAAATCATAGAGGTTCGCGGATCTATTATAAATTGTTCGGAAATTAAACCTCTAATCCTGTTTATTTCATTTTCGGTTAAATCTTCCACCTGCTTATTTAGAATCTTTCTAGATACTTCCTTGTAAGTAGTGGTGAGAGTAATTCCGTTATTCTTCAATATCTGATTATATATTAACTTCCCTAGCTCTAATTCAATGTTTCTGTCATCTTTATACCAATAGGCTTTATCTTCATCTAACTTAATGAAGAAAATTAGCATCTCAGTAGAGAGAGTATCCCTCCACGCTGATTGTTTTCTGAGCGTTGGATCATTTTTAGCTAGATCAATTCTATAGATATATTCAAAACCGTTCTTTCGAGCAAAATCAATAAATTTTGAGAAAGTTTCAAAAAACTTCTTTTTACCTAGATTGAGTGTAAAAGCAACCGTTCCATTAGTTTTGATTATTTTTGAAAATATAGAAAACATCTTATCTATAGATTCATAATAATTCTTGATGTCTTTTTCTCTTCTGCTTGGTGCATTGGTTACCACAATTTCTTCATCTAGCATTTGCTTACTTAACTGAAATTGATTTTTATCCGAAAAATTAAATAGCCAATCTCGATACAACTGGTTTCTTTCTAAATAGGGTACCTGATCTGTATAAGGTGGGTCTGTATAAATCACGTCAAAATATTGATTAAATTTAGGTTGACTTAGAATTGTGGAATAGTCGCCATTCATTATATTAGCAAATGATAACAATGTCTCTTTATCCGGTGATTGTTCACAATAGTATTTATTATAAGCCACCATATTATTGTATTTTGATTCAAATAGATACCAAACATTCATGTCTTGTGCTTTATTCTGTATAACATGATATAAAATATCAGAACTAGAACCGTACTGAGTAATCTTACTTAGAGTTAAAGCTGAAACGAGAGCATGTTGTATGAAATCCTTTTCTATACAGTCAGGAAGCGATGATATTTTATCTTGAATTAATAATAGTGCGTACTTGTTTCTATTAGAAAAATTTCTATCATAGCGATCGGCTCCTGTACTTGAAGTAATATTTATACGACTATTTGTTATTAGTTCATGATCCGGGAATCTTGAGGTATCTAGAGAGTTTACTTCGGAAAGCTTTTGTTCATCTTCAGTAGAAAATGTCTTAGAAGTATCTTCGCAAACCGGACATTTGTAATAAAGTTTAACATTTTTTCCGTCAACAATTTCTCTGTGGGGTTGAGGATTAAAGTATTCTTGTGAAACTGGATCAAAATATAATGTTTTTATATAATTTACTTCACCACAACAATGAGTTTTATATAAGTACATTACATCATTAAATATTTCAGATTTGATTTCCTGAAACATGAGCTCAAGTTTATCATAATCAATTTTTGAGTGAAGAGTTTTTATAACATTGTAGGTATAGTTATCTAATTCAATACCAACTGTCTCTCTACCTAACATACTGCTAGCAAATACAAAAGATCCAGATCCCATAAAAGGGTCACAAATTTTTGATTCTGGGGTACTAATATAATCCAGAACCTTTAAGGCTATGTTTTCTGATTTTCTCCCTTTAAAATTAAATGCTCTTTTGGCTATGGACGGTATAGAGTTACTTTCATCATCTAAGATTTTAATTAAATTTGAGAATTTCTCCAGTATTTCATTGGACACCTTTGCATTATAAGAATTGTTTTGCATATATCTTTCCTCCCTTTCATTCAATTAATTGTGATGGTTTTACTTCTAAAAAACGCGATATAGTTTCTAAAGATTTTAAAGACGGTGTTTTGCTGTTACTATTTTTAAAGTATGAGTAATAGGTGTGCTCAGAGAAAACTCCGTCAAAATAAGCAACAAAGTCTGATGCGGTCTTTATGTCATATTTGTTTAAGTACTTACGTAAATTTATGCAAAATTGCACATTAGATAAATTCTCTATTCCACCAATAAACCCATAGCTATTAAAATCTATTTGGCGACCAATTAAGTCTTTTGAGTAAATTTGCATTTTATTCGCAATTTTATCTAAAACAGCAAGAGACGGAGTTCTTTGGAAATTAAGCCATGATACCAATCGATTATAATTAATGGAAAGAAAGTCTGCTAGTTCTCTAACAGTTAAAAACCCTTTGTAAGATATATAATTATTTAAATTAGAAACAAAAAACTGCATAGATAACATTTGTTTTATTTCCACTATTATCCTCCCAATGTTATGACTTTATGATATAATAATAACACAGTTGAAATGTGATATTAGTACCAAAAGTGTATTAGTTGTGGTATTAGTACTAAAAGTGAAAATTACATTTGTTACTAATTTCTAACGTGTATAATTCGGATATTTTTAAAGGCTCTGTTAAGTAAAAATGAAAAAATAGCTAATGTTTCCGTAGAAAATCATAAAATTATATTAGCTTGCTAAAGTAAATAAATTTTTCATATCTGGCTTGTAGTTAGCTCCAGCAACTTGAGCAGGTGTTAGTTGATTTAGTCCGGTATGAGGGCGAATGAAATTAAAAAAGAAAACAAATACAGAAATAGTAGCATTAGCAGAGTCGAAGGAATGAAAGCCACGCTTCGTCTTGTACCAAGCCTTGAATCGGTTGTTAAAAGCTTCAATCAGGTTATTGCTAATATCATCTTTAAAGGTTTCAACACGAATGTGTTTTGCATTGGAGAAATAACATTTAGTAGGAACCTTATAGGCACTGTAACGGTCACTAACAATGGCTTTGGGATTTCCTAAGTGAGAAACATGCTGAAATAGAGCATGTGCTTGTGGAGAAGAACGATGTGGAGAAAGATGAAATCCAAGAACAAAACGGGTTTCGCTATCAATGATGAACCAGATATAGTATTTCTTGCCTGCGATCTTAATAACTGTTTCGTCAGCATGCCACTCATCAGAGTTAAAATCCATAGTAGGAATGAGTTTTAATGAAATATTATCAAAAATTGGAGCAAATTTTTTGCACCATTCAGCAACAGTAACATGAGAAAGTTTGATGTTGTAGAGTTGATAAAGCATAAGTGATATATTGCGAGTAGAGCTTTTGCCTATGAAAAAAAGAGTTAATACAGTGATGATTAAATGGATTGGATGGCGCATACGTTTTAAATCAGATTTGCCGAAAAGTTTAGAGATAGATGGTGGCAAAGCTTCCGTTGCTCTGATAAAAAATGAATGATTGCATTTTTTATCAGAGCAACGGAAGTTGGAATAGTCTCGATAATCGTGATGCAAGAATGAAGCTTTTCCACACATAGGGCAAGGAGGATATTTTTCACCTCTGGTTTTTGGAAGAGTATCTGGGGCAAATTGATATTTACAGGTAAGGTAACGATATTTTTGATGGCCGAAATTATCTTTGCCAAACTTATGGAAATGGTGATTATTGTTGCATTTAGGGCATACAATCGGTATAATTTTCTGCATGAGGCATCGTCCTTTCGATTGGTTTGTTTTCTAGCAGAAACATTATACCATTGAAAGGTTCGGTGCTTCAATTTTCATTTAAGTTAACAAAACGCTCTGGCCAAAAGGGGGGAGGTTTATGGCAAAGCTTAATTCATTCAGAGATGTCATTGAAGATATGTTCTATGATGACATCTTTAATGAGTTATCGGCATATATAGAAGATAACCCAGATAAAATAGACAGCAATTCACACCGAATTGGAAGTCCGGATGATGCAACCTTGTCTGATTTCCAGGTCAAGCTTGTTGATATAACCGATTCCCTAGGTAACGAAATTCTCTTTGACGTGGTAGTATCCGCAGAAATCGAGATCGCAGAAACAGTAAAGAGAAATCGTGAAACCGATGGCATAGAGCAATGGTTTAGAATTTCCTGTTCTGCAGAGTTAGAGGATGGATTTCAGAATTTTAAAATATTCGGCATTTATGTTTATAATAAGTACCGGAATAATAAAAAGAATCATTTATCTGAGTACCTAGTACCTATCATCTATAAGGAACAACTGGATGATGTAGCAGAAGAATTCCTAGCAAAATATTATCCTGAAGCATTGAAGAAACCCATGGCAGTACAAACTCGCGAAGTCGCAAAGAGAATGGGGCTTAATGTTCAGGAGGTACATATAACAAAGACTTGCTCTGTTTTCGGGCAGACATACTTCTCAGATTGCGAGATTCAATATTATGACCGTGAATCAAGAGTGTACAAGCCTTTAGCTATAAAAAGAGGAACAATCCTTGTAGACCCTGACGTGTACTTTATGCGCAATGTGGGATCGATGAATAATACCATCATTCATGAATGTGTTCATTGGGCTTTGCACAAAAAGTTTTTTGAACTTGAGAAATTATATAATGAAGAAGCCAGAGTTATTAGTTGCCAGGTTCAGGAAGGCATAAGACCGGAAAGTAAAAGGTCTCCGTTAGATTGGATGGAATGGCATGCCAATTCATTAGCACCTCGAATACTGATGCCAGCAAAACAAGCACGGCAAAAAGTAGAGGAACTAATAGCTAAAAATAAGCGGGTGCTGCAGAACAACAACATCACTGACATTATGGAATCTGTGGTTTTTGAACTATCAGATTTCTTCGAGGTATCAAGGCAGGCTGCAAAAATTCGAATGATAGACTTCGGTTACACTGAGGTTATTGGAGTTTTAACATATATCGATGACCACTATATTTCGAATTATGCTTTTGAAAAAGCAGCTCTGAAACATAATCAGACCTTTACCATCGGGATGCAGGATGCATTATTTGAATACGCAACGAATGATGATTTCAAGAAATTGCTGGATTCCGGTAAATATGTTTATGTTGATGCTCATTTTTGTATTAATGATTCCAAGTATATCCGCCAGAATGTAAACGGGTATGCTGAGCTTACGGATTATGCAAGTCAGCACATCGATGAATGTTGTCTTATATTTGATCTCAAGGCCCGAAAGAATAATAACTACGGAGTCTCCTACTACACTGAATGTGTACTTTTTAAAAATGCTGTCTCAGACACAATAGTAGAAGCCAAATACAGTAATTCCGACCAGAACCAGTTAACCGAAGCCAGAGCTGAAGAATTAAAGAGAATCAATTATGAAGTAAGACAGATAACGAACGTCCTGCGCAACCTTCCTGCCACATTTTCAGGAACTCTTATAGCTCATATGGATCGATTGGATTATACTGTAGAATTCTTGGAAGAGAAGTCATTGATAAATAATAAGACCATACAGCGCATGAGAAACGACGATAGAAAACAACATAAGCTACCAACAGTTGTAGCTGTCTGTATAGGTCTGCAACTAAACCCTGTTTTAAGCGCTGATCTTATAAAGAAAGCCGGTCATACCTTCAGAATTGATGAGGAACATATAATATACCAGATGCTTCTGAATTCGTATTACCAGAACTCAATCTATGAATGTAATGAGATTTTAAGGGCAAATAACTGTAAGCCACTGAGCAAAGAAGAATAATAATCAAATAATTTCTAACACGACCGGACATTTTTTGTCCGGTTATTTTTCTGGAATTTCAAGGCTCCTTATAAACTGCGATATAAATTGCAGCTTGTAGGGGGCCTTTTTTACGTTAAAAACGGACTTTTCATGTCCGGGGCAAACCCGCGTTAGAACAGTAATATTAAGCCATGAGTTGGCCAACTCGTGGCATTTTTCTTTTTCTAAGTTTCGCTAAAAAGTTTTTCTAAATAGGAAAAGAGCCTGCCTATTTAACTTTTAGTATTAAGCCACAGAGCAAGGGAAGGAGGTGAAGAAAGCGATGGGACCTAACGAGAGACGCCAGGAAATCATGGAAACACTCTGCCACAGACGGCAGGAGACGATGGCAAATCTGGCGTTTGAGTTTGGAGTCAGTGTCCGGACCATTAGAAATGATATCGACTGCCTGTCGCTTTCTTACCCTCTGGAAACTATACGTGGGCGATATGGCGGCGGTGTCCGGGTTATGGATGGGTTCTACATGAACCGTAAGTATCTGAAACCAGAACAGAAGGAATTGCTGGAACGGCTCGGCGCGCAGCTGTCTGGCAAAGACCTCGCCATAATGAACAGTATTTTCAACGACTTTGCTCTGAACAAATAGCACGGGTAACACCCCTGAATTCGAAAGGATGGTGAATGCAATGAAGAAGGTTTTTGTATGTAGTCCCTACCGTGGAGACATCGAGAAGAACACCAAGAAGGCCGCGTATGCTGCCAAGATCATATGCGGCTGCGGTTACGTGCCGGTGGTACCGCACCTATATTTTCCGCAGTTCCTGGACGAGAATGACCAGCACGAGAGAATACAAGGAATTGAACTTGGCATCGAGTTGATGAAGGACTGTGATCTGATATGGCTTCTCGGTCCGGAAATAACAGCAGGAATGGAATACGAACTTGAAGCTGCCAGGGAAATCCGCATCCCAGTGAGGATGTACGATGAGCAGCTCAGACAGATAAACCCTAAAACCCTGATCCTTGATGAGCGTGTGGATGACCATTTCCGAAGTGTTGTCAAAGGTCTGAAATTTGAATGAAAGGATGAATTGCTATGAGTGAAATTTATTTAACTTTGGCTGACGGGTTCGAGAAACTTGCTGCCGGATATCGCACCTTGGCGGCCTGTTCTGCTGAGGGACAAGCCATAGAACAGCCTCCTGTAGCTGAACAAAAACAGGAAATCAAAATAAGCATTGAGGATGTTCGCGCCGTTCTTGCTGAGAAAAGCAAGGTAGGCAAAACCCGCGAGGTCAAGGCTCTGCTGATGAAATACGATGCAGGAAAGCTCTCCGGTGTGAAGCCGGAGGATTATGAGTCTCTTCTCAAAGAAGCCGAGGTGCTTTAATGAGCGGACATGCAAGATTTTCTCCTTCATCGGCAAATCGCCGTTTGAATTGTCCTCCGTCTTTGGTGCTTGAGGAGCAGTTCGCAGAAGAAGAGTCCCAATATGCAGCAGAGGGTTCTGCCGGCCATGCGCTGGCAGAGCATCTCATCAGAAAGCACCTTAAACAAAGAAGTAGACGACCCGTCTCCGATTATTACTCGGACGAGCTGCTCGAAGCCGTGGATGAATATGTCTCTTTTGTCATAGGCGAGATCGAGGAAGCCAAGCGCATCTGCAGCTGCCCGGTATTCACTGTTGAACAGCGGGTTGATGCTTCAGAGTATGTGGATGAGTGTTTCGGCACAGCGGATATGGTGATTGTCACGGACAAGGTGGTACACATAATTGACCTAAAGCTTGGCAAGGGGGTCCCGGTCTATGCGGAAGAGAATCCGCAGCTGATGATCTACGGACTTGGAATCCTCGGCATGGCAGAAATGCTCTATGATGTGGAAACTGTCCGGCTTACCATCTTTCAGCCTCGCTTAAACAATTCAAGCACCTGGGATATTGCTCCGGATACTTTGAAGGCATGGGGTGAGGAAGTACTAAAACCCAGAGGCGCCATGGCACTGATGGGAGCAGGTGAATTCAATGCAGGCAGCTGGTGCCGTTTCTGCAAGGCGAGAAACCAGTGCAGGGCAAGGGCTGAAGAGTTCCTTGCCATAGCAAAGATGGAGTTTCGTCAGCCTGCTCTGCTCTCTGATGATGAGATTGCAGAGGTGCTGAAAGTATCCGATGAACTGGCGAAATGGTCAGCTGATGTCTATGCCTTTGCTCAGGACCAGGCTATCGTCCACGGCAAAGAATGGAATGGATTCAAACTGGTAGAAGGTCGAAGCAACCGGAAATACACAAGTGAGAACGAGGTGGCAGAGGCCGCAACGACCGCCGGCTACACAGATATCTATAAACGTTCACTGGTGACTATCACAGAGATGGAGCGACTTATGGGCAAACAGGAGTTTACCCGTATTCTCGGACGCCTGGTGTACAAGCCTCAAGGCAAGATCACATTGGTGCCGGTTTCAGATAAAAGAGAAGCAATCAATAAAACTACCGCTGCGGCGGAATTTCAGGAGGTTTAATTATGAACAAGAATACATCTGCAACTAAGGTTATCGTACCTTGCCGTTTTTCCTATCTTCACTGCTGGGAGCCAGACTCCGTAAATGGTGGTGATCCGAAATACAGCGTTTCGGCTATCGTGCCTAAAAGTGATACCAAGACTGTCGAAGCCATAAAGGCAGCTATTGAACAGGCCAAGAAGGACTCTGCATCTAAGTGGGGAGGTAAGATTCCCGCCAATCTCAAGACTCCGCTTCGCGATGGCGATATCGACCGCCCCGAGGACGAAGCCTACAAAGGCTGCTATTTTTTCAATGCCAACAGCCGTCAGGCTCCACAGGTGGTGGACGGAAAAGTACAGCCAATCCTTGATCAGAGCGAAGTTTACTCCGGCTGTTACGGTCGTGTCAGCGTAACCTTCTATGGCTACAACTCCAACGGCAACCGCGGCGTTGCGGCGGGCCTTGGCAACATCCAGAAGCTCAAGGACGGTGAGGCACTCGGAGGACGCTCAAGGGCAACCGATGATTTTGGAACTGCGGAAGATGAGGATTTCCTCGGCTAAGAACTAATGTGGGGCGGTGGGCAACTGCTGCCCTTTACATACAAGGAGAGGATGAAATGTATTTATCAATAGATATTGAGACTTATTCAGATGTGGATCTGACGAAATGCGGCGTTTATGCCTATGTAGACAGTCCCAACTTTACAGTGCTGCTATTCGCTTACGCATTTGATGATGAAGAAACTAAGATAGTGGATCTGGCTTGCGGGGAGAAGCTTCCTGCAGAAGTCCTTGAAGCACTAACCGATGGAAGCGTTATAAAGACAGCTTTCAATGCAGCATTCGAAAGAACCTGTCTTTCAAGATACCTGAACACACCTCTATCTCCGGCTTCCTGGCAGTGTACGGCGGTGCAGTCGGCGATGCTTGCACTGCCACTGTCTCTTGACGGTGTGGGCGAGGTTTTGGATATTAGGCGAAAAAAGCTCAAGGAAGGCACCGACCTGGTCAGATACTTCTCCATTCCATGCAAGCCGACCAAGACAAACGAAGGAAGAACCAGAAACCTGCCGGAACACTCGCCTGAAAAATGGGAGCTTTTCAAAACCTACTGCATCAGGGATGTGGATGCGGAGCGGGAGATAAGGTGGAAACTCAGGAATTTTCAGATTCCCGAAAGCGAGATGGAACTTTATAGGCTCGACCAGGAAATCAATGATAGAGGCATCATGGTTGACCGTGATCTTGTATCTCATGCCGTTGAGTGTGATCTTCAGTACAAAGATATGGTGACTGCACAGGCTTATGAATTGACTGGGCTTAACAACCCTAACTCTGTCACCCAAATCAAAGAATGGCTTATGGACAGAGGTGTCGAGGTGGAGAGCCTTGATAAAAAATCGGTCAAGGGCCTCATTCCAGAAACGGATGGAGAGGTGCTGGAGGTTCTGAAGCTGCGGCTGTTGATGGCAAAGACCTCGATCAAGAAATATGAAGCCATTGAGCGCTCCGTCTGCTCGGATGGGCGGGTCCACGGTCTGCTCCAGTTTTATGGGGCGAATCGGACAGGACGTTGGGCAGGAAGGCTTGTCCAGGTTCAGAACCTGCCACAGAACCATCTGGCGGATTTGGCTCTTGCCAGAAGCCTTATAAAACAAGGCCGGTATGAGGATGTGGATTTGCTATTTGACTCCGTTCCAGGTGTGTTGTCGGAACTAATCCGAACTGCCTTTGTGCCAAAGCCTGGTACCCGGTTTATCGTAGCGGACTTTTCTGCAATTGAAGCAAGAGTGCTCGCATGGTTCTCTGGTGAGAAATGGCGTCTTGATGTATTTGCCAGCCACGGAAAGATCTATGAGGCATCGGCATCCGCCATGTTCGGTGTTCCTATTGAGGAAATAACAAAAGGCAGCCCGTTTAGGCAGAAGGGCAAGATTGCGGAACTGGCTTTGGGCTATGGCGGATCTGTCGGAGCTTTGACTTCAATGGGAGCTTTGGACATGGGGCTGACTGAAGAAGAACTGCCCATACTGGTCAATCAGTGGAGAAGCGCGAATCCCCACATTACAAAGTTCTGGTGGGATGTAGATGCAGCTGCCACTTCGGCTGTACGTGAAAAGAAGGAAATGGTCGTCGGCAAGGTGTGCTTTTCCTACAAGTCCGGCATCCTGTTCATCACACTGCCCTCCGGCAGAAAGCTCTCCTATATCAAGCCGAGACTCGATACCAACAAGTTTGGCCGTGAAGGCCTGACTTATGAGGGGATTGGCGAAAGCAAGAAGTGGCTGAGGATCGAAACCTATGGCCCAAAACTGGTCGAGAACATCGTGCAGGCAACAAGCCGCGACCTTTTGGCACTCGCCATGCTCAGGCTTCGCAACAGCGGATTTGAAATTGTGATGCACATTCACGATGAAGCTGTGCTGGAGGTTTCAGAAGGATATTCAAGCGTTGAAGATATATGCAGGATAATGTCGGTTGCTCCGGAATGGGCAACAGGATTGCCGCTTAGAGCGGACGGTTACGAATGTGATTTTTATAAAAAAGATTAGGAGGATTAAGGATTATGAATAATATTAAGATTTTCAAAAATATCGAGTTTGGTGAAATTAGAACACTGGAACAGGACGGCAAGCCACTATTCTGCGGTAGCGATGTGGCAAAGGCGTTAGGCTATGCCAAGCCACAGAATGCTATCGATGCACATTGTAGGTATGCCCTAAAACGAGGCATACCGCACCCACAATCGCCTGAGAAAACAATTGAAATGCTCTTTATTCCTGAGGGTGACCTTTATCGGTTGATTGTTAACAGTAAATTGCCATCCGCAGAAAAGTTTGAACGCTGGGTTTTTGATGATGTTCTCCCAACTGTTAGAAAGCACGGTCTTTATGCCAAAGAGGAACTACTGAATGATCCGGACCTCTTTATATCCGCCCTTCAGGAATTGAAGGCAGAAAAAGAGAGAATCAAACTTCTGGAGCTTGAGAATGCGCAAAGCAGACAGATCATTTGTGAACTGCAGCCGAAAGCCAGCTACTACGATTTGATTTTACAGAATAAGAGTGTTATCCCTGTCAGCCAGATTGCGAAAGATTACGGAATGTCCGGAAAGGCCTTCAATAAAATGCTTCACGATCTGGGCGTTCAGTACAAGCAGTGTAACACATGGCTCTTATATCAGTGTTACGCAGACCAAGGCTACACCCAGTCAAAAACATATGCGATTGATGCTGAAAGAAGTGCAATGCATACCTACTGGACGCAGAAGGGCAGATTGTTCCTTTATGACTTGCTTAAAAATGAATGCGGTCTGTTGCCGGTCATTGAACGCAGGCTAAGTGCATAGGGAGGTGTTTGGCTTTGGGAATCAGCAAATACAATGCCGAAGGCTATTATGATCCAACCGCATACGAAGGCATCCGCCAGGCAGACGCAAATGCCAGAAAACTAAAGATTAATTATCCCGCAGGATATATGGAGCTGAACCTTGATTGCTTTTTTCCATGTCCTCTGGACAAAGCTAGGAAGGTCTTTGCACTGATACACAGATATTCATTGGAAGCGGATAAGGACAGACTACTTGCTTTCCTTCATGGTTTGGAGAGTAGATATTTTGCCCAGATGCAGAAGTGTGCCGATAAGGCAACATCCTATCCGGCGAAATCAGAGGAGTGTCGCGAGTACACCTCAAGGTTTAAGGAAGCAAGGCGGCTCCGTCAGCGAACCGCAAGAAATATAGAACTCTTTACCGCAGGGAGGGAAAGCAATTGAAAATAAGGCTTTGTACGGGCAATTCCCGTATGGACAAACGCTGGAATCTGACGGAGATGGAACTGGACGATTTCCGTGACCGCATATCAACTACGCACAGAACCGCCGAGACGGTGGAGCAGTACAAGAAACTCAGCAAGGCCAAGCAGGATGAGATCAAGGACGTGGGAGGCTTCGTACTCGGAACGCTGAAAGGCGGCAGACGAAAAAAAGACTGTGTCCTGACCCGCTCCGGGTTATGCCTGGATATGGATTACGCACTGCCAGATACCATCGAACAGATCGAGATGTTCTTTTCCTTCAAGTGCTATTTCTACGCCACCCATAAGCACACGCCGGAGAAGCCGCGCCTCCGCCTTATTATCCCACTTGCCCGAGAGGTATCGCCTGATGAGTACGCTGCGGTAGCGAGAAAGATAGCGGAGGAAATCGGTATTGAGCTCTTTGACGATACCACCTACGAACCGAGCAGGCTGATGTATTGGCCGTCTACCTCCGCTGACGGGGAGTTCGTGTTCCATGAGATAGACGGCGCTCTTCTCGACCCAGATGCAGTCCTTGCCAAATATAAGGATTGGCACAATTCAGCTGAATGGCCTGTTTCTAAACGACAGCAGACTGTGGTGCAGCGTGAGGTCAAGAAACAGGCTGACCCGCTGGAAAAGCCCGGAATGGTCGGAGCGTTCTGTCGCACATACTCTGTGACGGATGCCATTGATATGTTCCTTACTGATGTGTACCGAAAGAGTGCAATGACCGGTCGCTACGATTATATCCCCGCGGACTCCCAGGCGGGTGTGGTCATCTATGAAGATAAATACGCATACAGCCACCATGCTACAGACCCTGCTTGCGGGCATCTCATGAACGCCTTTGATGTGGTGCGAATCCATAAGTTCGGTGGTCTGGATGCCAGAGCGGACGAGGACACAGAGCCCTCCAAGCTGCCATCCTTCAAAGCCATGCAAGAATTTGTCGTTGATGACGAAAAGGTGAAGCTACGCCTTGCCAAAGAGCGCGAGAGTCAGGCTATGGCAGAGTTTGATGGAGTTGATGAAGAAAACTGGCAGACCTTTATAGAGCTGGACAAACAGGGGAGGGTTAAAGATACCCTGACTAATATTGCTAATATTATCCGCTATGACAGCAACCTCAAACCCATCGTATACAACGAGTTCAAAAGTATGCTTGATGTGATTGGAGAATTGCCGTGGAGCCAAGTGCGCCCCGGTTGGGGTGATGCCGACCTTGCCTGCGCAAAAGTGTACTTTGAGAGGGTGTACGGGATCTGGTCACCTACTAAATTTAAGGACGCGCTACTAGCGGTTTCATCTGCAGAACGCACCTACCATCCAATTAAGGAATACTTGGCAACACTCAGCTGGGACGGCGAGGAACGTATCGACACGCTGCTCATTGACTACCTCGGCGCGGACGATACCGCCTTCGTCAGAGCCGTTACCAGAAAGACACTTTGTGCCGCTGTTGCCCGTGTATATGAGCCCGGCATCAAGTACGACTCCATCCTTGTTCTTAATGGTCCGCAGGGAGTTGGCAAGTCCACACTCTTTGCTCTTCTTGGACGGCAGTGGTATTCGGACAGTCTGTCCATTTCGGATATGAAGGACAAGACCGCTGCAGAGAAGCTGCAGGGCTATTGGATTCTTGAGCTTGGGGAGCTGGCGGGCATCAAGAAGGTGGATGTGGAGACAGTCAAATCTTTCATCAGCCGGACAGACGATAAATTCCGTCAGTCCTATGGCGTCAATGTGGAAAGCCATCCAAGAACCAACATCATCGTGGGGTCAACAAATGCTGAGAGTGGCTTCCTCCGTGACATCACAGGAAACAGACGCTTCTGGCCTGTTCATGTTACGGGCAACGGGAAATATAATGCGTGGGATTTAACCGAGGTCGACCAGGTTTGGGCTGAAGCTATTGTGAAGTATCGTGCCGGAGAAGAATTGTTCCTTAAAGGCGAAGTGGCAGCTCAAGCTTATGTTGCTCAGCAACAGGCAATGGAGTCCGATGACCGTGAGGGTATTATAACTGATTACCTTGATCATCTGCTTCCGGAGAACTGGGATGGCATGGATCTTTATCAGAGAAGGAGCTTTCTGGGCGGTAGCGAGTTTGATGGTGCAGCTACAGCAGGGACTATCATCCGCGACAAGGTCTGCGTGATGGAAATCTGGTGTGAATGCTTCGGCAAAGAGCGCCAGAACCTTAAACGCACCGACTCTTATGAAATCGAAGGCATTTTGACTCGTATCGGGGGGTGGCAAAAACTGACCTCCAACAAAACCGGAAAGACTTATTACCCCCTTTATGGACCCCAGAAGACCTTTGTCAGAGAAAAGCAAGGCATGAAATCGGAGAGTTAGGCACATGCCTGTCGTTCCGTGAAAAGCATCGGCACGTAGAAAGGCACAGCCGAAAACGGTAGTAAAACAAGTTGGTTTGCAGGGCTTGTGCCTATCGTGCCTATAAAAAACCATAATGAGCAATAAAAATATATTAAATATAGGAAATAGGCACGTGTATGTATGTGTACGCGCGTATAGAAGTTTTTAGCTTAGGCACGAAACATAGGCACAAGTGATGAAAGGAGATGGTCTTTTGCGAGAAAGTTTAATAGAGAGAAAATTGGTCATCGAAGTAAAAAAGCGTGGTGGGCTTGCTGTCAAATTTGTATCCCCCGGTCTCGATGGGGTGCCCGACCGCCTTGTCCTTTTCCCGGGTGGCAAGCTGGCTTTCGTGGAATTGAAAGCTACCGGAAAAACCATGCGGCCATTGCAGGAGAAACGGGCAAGGCAGCTGACCGCTTTGGGGTTTCAGGTCTACTGCGTGGACAATAAAGAAAAGATTGGAGGTGTGCTTGATGAAATACAAACCGCATAATTATCAGGAATATGCTAAGGAGTTCATACTGGCGCACCCAGTCTGCTGTCTAATGCTAGACATGGGACTTGGCAAGACGATCATTACCTTATCGGCATTATGGTTGCTTGCTTTGGATAATTTCGACATCGGAAAAATTCTCGTAATTGCTCCTAAGCGAGTGGCTGAGGATACCTGGCCGAAGGAGCTGGCAAAGTGGGAGCATCTAACGGGACTGACATACTCTTTAGTTCTTGGCAGCCAGAAACAAAGAGAAGCTGCGCTTAACAAACCTGCCTTTGTCTATATCATAAACCGGGAGAATGTATCATGGCTTATTGAAAAGGGCCGGTGGGATTTTGATACCGTTGTGATCGATGAACTTTCCAGTTTCAAATCCAATAAGGCACAAAGGTTTAAGGCTCTGAAAAAAGTCCGCTCAAAAGTTCAGAGGGTCATTGGGTTAACAGGCACTCCAGCACCGAACTCGCTTCTTGACTTATGGCCGCAGATGTATCTGCTTGATATGGGCCAGCGGCTCGGACGGTTTATCGGAGGATACCGCGACAGGTTCTTCAAGCCGGATAAGCGAAACCGTGAAATTATATATTCATATAAACCACGAGATGGAGCAGAAGAAGCTATCTATGAACTGATTTCCGATATATGCATTTCCATGAAAGCTGTAGACTTCCTCGATATGCCGGAAAAAATCAGCAACCGTATTGAAGTTTCAATGGACAAGAAAGAGCAGCAGCTTTACGAAAGTTTCCAGAGGGACATGGTTCTGTCAATCAAGGGAGAGGAAATTGATGCAATCAATGCAGCTGGGCTTTCCAACAAGCTTCTTCAAATGGCAAACGGTGCAGTCTACGGAGAGGAAAAGAAAGTCCTACGCATCCACGACAGGAAGCTGGAGGCACTGGAGGATTTGGTTGAAGCCGCCAACGGCAAACCCCTTCTAGTGGTTTACTGGTACAAGCACGATCTTGCCCGTATCCGTGAGCGGTTTGATGTGAGAACAATTGATACCTCAAAGGATATCGATGACTGGAATGCTGGGAAGATACCAGTGGCGCTGATCCATCCTGCTTCTGCAGGACATGGGCTTAATCTTCAGGAAGGCGGCTCTACAGTAGTATGGTTTGGACTTACATGGTCTTTGGAATTGTATCAGCAATTGAACGCAAGACTATGGCGGCAGGGTCAGAAAAACACCGTGGTTATTCAACACATCATCACCCGTGGCACACATGACGAGGATGTGATGAGGGCGCTGGAAGCAAAGGATATGAGGCAGTCTGCGCTTATTGAAGCAGTCAAAGCCAGGATTGGAGGTGCAGTATGAGCGAAAGGATAGAAAAAATAATGCAGGAATATCAGCAGATGGTGATGGAGCGAACTTGTCTTGAAAACCAGATATTGAATTTTAAAGGCATCACTGAAACAGAGATGATTGACTCTATGTACTTTTCCCATCCAGAGGGTGAGCGTGTTCAGACAAGCGGTGTTTCAGAAAAGACAGCAACCATCGCCATGACATATAGAAACAAGATGGAGCGAATCAACCTTGATTGGCGGGAGCATTTGGAAAAGAAGCATTCGATGCTTGCAGAGGAATTAATCTTTTTCGAAACAGCTGTTCTTTCCTTGAGTGGCATTCTCCCGGACTTCATTTCTGATATGGTCATCGAAGGGCTGACATGGGATGATCTAGCCGACAAGTACCATGTCAGCCGGACGATGGTGGCAAAGTACCGAAAGAAGGCAATTCGGGAATTGCAAATCTTATATGCCATCCACGACAAAGAAATAGCAGAATACATTTTGAGTTGAGGTGAATGTGATGTGTAAAAGAGGAGATATTTATTTCGTTGATTTCGGCAAGAACATAGATACGCGAAAACAGTGTGGAGTCCGTCCTGTGATTGTAGTAAGCAATAATAGAGCCAATGCCTATTCTCCGGTTATCACCGTTGTGCCTCTAACTTCAAAAATACACAAGAAGCGATTTCTTCCAACCCATGTGTATATTCCAGTAACAGCCGGGTGTGGATTGAGTCGTGGAAGCCTAGCTCTTGCTGAGCAGGTGGAAGCAGTAGACAAAGATCGCCTTCTTGAAAAGAAGGGCTACATAAGCAGCGATGTCATAATGGAGAAAATCACAAAGGCGATACAGATACAGATCGGAGCGTACGAAGAATATAACTGATTGAATTTTAGCATTAAAAGATTTTTTGTTTTACCATTGACACTCTAACGGTAGCATGGTACATTTATCTCAAGATAAGTATACCGGATATATGGTACAAAAATATGGAGGTGTAATATGGGAAGACAAAATTATATGACGATTACCGTAGCGGACACAATTCAGGATATGTTTAACGAGTTTGTGACAATCAAGGGGATTACAAAAACGGCAGCACTTAATGATGTGGTAGAAATGTATATGCTGGCTAAAGACGAAGAATTGTATTTGAACCTCAAAAAAAAATACTTAAATGTTGAGGGGATGAAGAACATGATTGCTGATCGAGATAGTAAGATTGATGATTCAATACCAGAGTACTTGTTTATGAAGCTGGGAATATCCGCAACAAATGAAGGCGATGAACTTGATGGAGAAGAAACAGTTAGGGTTTATATGAACGATGAAAAGATCAGAGGCTTTACTTGGTTTTCTACACAGTCTTTGTTTTATGGGATGAGTCAGGATCGAGTGAAATATTACAACAATCAGATTGCGGCTGGGAAAAAGGTGAAAATCCTTTTTGCAGTCAACAACGAAAATTTCGATAATGACATCGCATTTAGCGCTGATGTTGTTGAAGTGTTTTCTGCTAAGCTTCCGGTGGAATGTCCTGAAGAAAGACTTCCGGTTGAATTTGATGGTGAAAAGGCGCGCATTTGGATTAAACTTGTTAACATTCAAGATGAAACAAAAATTAATGCGAGCATGATGCAAATAACAAGTACTGGAAGAGATTTAAAACAAACAATTTCAAATTCTCAATATCATTTTGGATACGTATCATTTAAAGAATAAGGTTATATTCTGCTGAATGGTTTACTGAAGGTGTACTAAAGGTGTACTGCTTTTTCATTTCGACCGCGCTATACTTATAATTGCCAGGAAAGCATACAGAGTCTGGGTTCTCCCCCAGTCTCTTTTTCTTTGGCCGGATGCGTCTTTCATCCTTTCACGCATCCGTACATAAGAAGGGAGAAATAATTATGCCGAAACGTCCTAACACCCCGTGCAAGCATCCCTGCTGTGCAAGACTTATTCCTTATGGTTCGCAGTACTGTGAGGAACACGCACCGATGCATCGTCAAGATGCGAAAGGCACAAAGGAAAAAGGATATAATAGTCGCTGGCGTGCGGTAAGAGCAAGGTTCTTAAAAGCACATCCATTGTGCGCAAAGTGCCTTGAGAACGGGCGACTTGAGAAAGCCACGGTGGTGGATCACATTGTTCCCCATCGAGGCGACCGCAAACTATTCTGGGATGAAAGCAACTGGCAACCATTGTGCAAATCATGCCACGATACCAAAACAATGACCGAGGACCGGTACCAGGAATTCAAGTACTAACCCCCAGGGGCGGTCTGAATCTCTGTGAGCCGCCAACGCCAAGACCGCCGCCCCCCTTCGCGTGAAAAATCGCAGAATTAGCAAGGGGGGATACCTAAGGCTAGATTCTTTTGCTCCTCAACATTAAATTATCGCGAAAGTATGGCGCTTGGAAGGGTTTCTAAGTAATATTACTTTTGCTAAAATATTAGTAAAAAAGCTGTAAAACAATTGTTTAAATGCAACGTTTTGCAGCTTTTTTATATTCAAATTACGCAGAAAGGATGTGAAACAATGACAGACATTCAATCAAAACAGATACGTGAGTTTCGCATGAAGGGTGTAGGCTATAAATCCATTGCTTCTGTTCTGGGGCTGTCTAGAGATAGTGTGAGAAACTACTGCAAAAGCCACGGATTAGATGGTTATGCTACAGAAGTAGCAGCAAATATACAGGAACAAACTCAAATGGAAATTACATGCCCACGCTGTGGACAAGTAATAGAGCAACCAAATATAGGCCGAAAGCGAAAATTTTGCACAGAAGCATGCAGGCGCGAATGGTGGGCTGATCATCCAGAGGATTCGAAGAAAAGTAAAACGGCTTTTTATGAAAAGTATTGTATATACTGCGGGAAGCAATTTACGGCATATGGAAATAAAAATAGAAGATATTGTCGTCATGAATGTTATGTTCATGATCGATTCTGGCGGGAGGAAGAAGGTAGAGAACCCTATGTAGTTCCCGAGAAAAGTGAGGAGATATAGCATGAGTGAAATGACATGGCAATTGTTGCCGATAGAAGTTCTTCGCCCGGCGGCATATAATCCGCGCAAAAAGTTGAAAGCAGGAGATAAGGAATACGCGAAGATTAAAAATTCTATTTTGGAATTTGGCTATGTAGAGCCTATTATTGTGAATTATGATATGACGGTTATCGGTGGTCACCAACGCCTGACCGTACTGAAAGACCTTGGCTACGAAAAAGTGCAGTGTGTGGTAGTCGATATTAAAGACGAAAATAAAGTCAAGGCGCTCAATATTGCGCTTAATAAAATTACAGGTGCTTGGAATGAAGAGCTTCTTGCTGACTTGATTCTGGATTTGCAGACTGCTAATTTTAATACGGACTTCACAGGATTTGAAGCGCCGGAAATTGAGCAACTTTTTTCAAAGGTCCACAACAAGGAAATCAAGGAAGACGATTTCGATGTGGATGCAGCTTTAAAGAAGCCGACCATTTCACAAAAAGGAGACATATGGCTACTCGGCAAACATCGACTTATTTGCGGTGATGCTATTTTACCAGAGACGTATACAGCGCTTATGAATGGTATTAAAGCTAATTTAGTCGTAACCGACCCGCCATACAATGTTAACGTCGAGGAAACTGCTGGGAAAATTCAAAACGACAATATGCCAGATGCAGATTTTTATAAATTCCTATTTGCAGCATTCGTCAATATGGAGCAGAACCTGGAAAGCGATGCTTCTATTTATGTATTTCATGCAGATACGCAGGGAATTAACTTTCGCAAGGCTTTTGCTGATGCAGGTTTTTATCTTTCGGGATGCTGTATTTGGAAGAAGAACTCACTGGTGTTTGGACGCTCGCCCTATCAATGGCAACATGAGCCGTGCTTGTTTGGATGGAAGAAGGCTGGTAGACATCAGTGGTACTCGGATCGTAAGCAAACCACCGTATGGGAGTATGATCGTCCAACTTCGTCGAAACAACATCCGACCATGAAGCCTGTGGCTTTAATGGCTTACCCTATTCAAAATTCCAGTATGAGCAATTGTATCGTTCTTGATCCTTTTTTAGGAAGTGGCTCTACTTTGATAGCTTGTGAACAAACAGGACGAATTTGCTATGGGGTTGAACTGGAAGGAAAATTTGCGGATGTGATAGTTAATAGATTTATTGAAGTTAATGGAGACTCATCTGGTGTATTTTTACTGCGTAAGGGGATGCGATTTTCCTATGAGGATGTTAAGAAAGCAGTAGAACATAAAACTGAAGAAATTGAGTGAGGCATGGAATGTTCTGTGCCTTTTGTTTTTAAAGGGGGCGGAACATGATGGCTGATGTAAGGCAGTTGACGTTCATTGATTTTTTTTCCGGTATTGGCGGTTTTCGCCGAGGGCTAGAATTAGCGGGAATGAAGTGTATAGGATTTTGCGAAAATGATAAATTTGCGGTACGGTCTTACCGTGCTATGTATGATACGGAAGGAGAATGGTATGGAGGCGATATTACAAAACTCCAATCAGATGACATTCCTCAAGCAGATATATGGACAGCGGGAAGTCCTTGTCAAAACTTGTCTATTGCAGGGGGAAGAAGCGGGCTTCACGGTGACAGAAGCGGATTATTTTTTAACTTCGTTGACCTCCTCAAAGGCAAAGCGGAAGAAGATAAACCCGAGTGGATTATCCTCGAAAATGTTAAAGGTCTTTTATCAAGCAATGCCGGATGGGATTTCCTCGAATATATCTGTGAACTGGCCGAAGTTGGGTACGATATCGAGTGGCAGGTTTTCAACTCTAAAGATTACGGAGTCGCCCAAAATCGGGAACGGGTGTATACTATCGGACATCTTAGAAGTAGAGGTAGACGAGAAGTATTACCTATCGGCGCAGAAAGCTGTGGAAATCTTAAGCGGATTATAGATGGTTGCCAGGGGTATCGCGTGTATGATCCATCTGGTATTTCTAGCGCTCTGATCAGTAGTGCGGGAGGGGTTGGCGCAAAAACAGGGTTGTATCTTATTGATCAGTCGATTAAAGCTCCAAAGATAACAGAAGAAGCTCGGTGTATCACAGCTAGATATACGGCTGGTGTAACCAATCGCACGGCTATGAATAGTGCTGTTCTTGAAGTGAATGAAGAGTTTGGGGCAACTTATAATCAAGCGTATCCCGTTATTACTCCAGACAGGACGGAGAAGCGCCAGAATGGTCGCAGGATAAAAGGCGCTGATGAGCCGATGTTTACTTTGACAGGCCAAGATCGGCATGGTGTCATGATTGAAGTTCAGCAAAATCATGAAGAAACATGCGAAGCGGACTCAGAGCCTGCTATCGCTGGTATTCCTTTGCGCAATGCTACAAAGCTAGGGTATCAGACGACATATCCTGGCGATTCGGTAGACCTTTCTTATCCATCGTCAGAAACTCGCCGTGCTAGGGTTGGACACGGCTTTGCGCATACTCTTTCCTGTTCGTGTGCGACAGGTGTGGTGGTTTGGAATGGTAAGTTAGTACGAATACGTCGACTAACGCCAAAAGAGTGTTTTCGATTGCAAGGATTTAGCGATGAACTGTTTGAAAAAGCAGCTAAGGTGAATTCGGATGCACAGCTATATAAACAAGCAGGAAACGGTGTGACAGTAACAGTGGTATACGCTATTGGCAAAACCATTGCACAGATAACCTAAATTATTGATAAATTCTTGACTTATATGCTACTTAGAGTGATGTATGTAATAAAGCCTAGGCAAGTTATCAAAAATCATTACTAAAAGGAGTGATAGGATAAACTGCATTTCGAACTATGAAAAAAATTACGACAGGCATTTGAAGTAATTAATTATAGGAACACTCTTTTGTCGGTTTAACCGCCTTTAGGTAGTAGAAGGCAATAATGCCTTCGTATGAAAGGGTGGATGAAAGGATTAAAACAAAGCTCTATAAGAATATTTTGCAAAAGGCTTTTGTAGTCAGCAAAGCCAAGGAGGATGGAGATGTTTGTTAAGAAAGAAATTGTCGAACAACTGCGTAGGAAGTACCCTGTTGGTACGAGAGTGGAATTGATTCGCATGAACGATGAACAGGCGCCGCCAATTGGAACTTATGGCACGGTAAATGGTGTCGATGATATGGGGAGTATTATGGTTGCTTGGGACAGTGGCGGCAGGCTTAGTGTGGTCTATGGTGAGGACATGTGTCGGAAACTTGAAAAGTAATATATTTGAACAGAACCAATCGAAAAAAGACTTCTTCGGAGGTCTTTTTTCTTTGCAAGCCAAGAGAAGGAGGTGGGGAATATGGCGCAACGAGGAAGAAAGCCAAAACCAACCGCGATGAAAGTGCTAGAAGGCAATCCAGGCGGCAGACCGCTCAATAAAAATGAACCCAAGCCAGATAAAAAAGCCCCTCGCTGTCCGGCTTGGCTAGAAGAGGAAGCAAAAAAAGAATGGAAACGTATGGGGAAAACACTAGAGCAGTTAGGTCTATTAACTGAAATGGATATGGCAGCGTTTGCTGGGTATTGCCAAGCCTATGCTAGGTGGAAGGAAGCTGAAGAGTTTATTAGTCAGCATGGTACCATGATTCGCACGCCAAACGGATATTTGCAGCAGGTGCCACAGGTATCGATTGCGCAAACAAATTTAAAAATTATGCTCAAGTTCTGTGAGCAGTTTGGGCTGACTCCGTCGGCACGGAGCCGGATTGCTACCGAAAGTAGTCCGCAGGAAGCAGACCCAATGGAGCTTATTTTGCTGCATGGAGGAAAAAGCCATGTATGATGAAAATAAGGCGCAGCGTACTGTTCAGTTTATTAATTGCTTAAAACACACCAAGGGACAGTGGCGAGGAGTTCCTTTTGAGCTTTTACCCTGGCAGGATAAAATAATCTGCGATATTTTTGGAACCGTGAAAGAAAGTGGTTATCGGCAATATAACACGGCTTACATTGAAATTCCAAAGAAAAACGGTAAAAGTGAATTGGCGGCGGCAGTTGCCCTATATATGACATGTGGTGATAGTGAGTGGGGTGCAGAAGTGTATGGCTGTGCGTCTGATCGCCAACAGGCATCCATTGTATTTGATGTAGCAGTGGATATGGTTGATCAATGTCCGGCACTTAAAAAAAGGATTAAACCGATTATGTCAGTAAAACGACTTGTGTATCAGCCAACCAACAGTTTTTATCAAGTTCTATCCGCAGAAGCTTATACTAAGCATGGACTGAATGTGCATGCGGTGGTATTTGATGAACTTCATACTCAGCCAAATAGGAAACTATTTGATGTTATGACAAAAGGGTCCGGTGATGCGAGAACCCAACCGCTATATTTTCTTATCACCACTGCAGGGACGGATACCCAGAGTATCTGCTATGAAACACACCAAAAAGCGGTTGATATTATTGAGGGCAGAAAATACGATCCTACTTTTTATCCCGTAATCTACGGTGCCAAAGAAGAGGATGATTGGACTGATCCTAAAGTATGGAAGAAAGCAAATCCAAGCTTAGGAATTACAGTAAGTATCGATAAAGTTAGAGCCGCTTGTGAAAGTGCAAAGCAGAACCCTGCTGAGGAAAATAGCTTTCGACAGCTGCGTCTGAACCAGTGGGTTAAGCAATCTGTCCGTTGGATGCCAATGGCAAAGTGGGATGCCTGTGCGTTTCCAGTAAAACCAGAGAGCCTTGAAGGTAGAGTATGCTATGGAGGACTTGATTTATCCTCTACCACTGACATTACAGCCTTCGTGCTGGTGTTCCCACCGGAAGATGAAACAGATAAATATACCGTTCTCCCGTATTTTTGGATGCCGGAGGATAATATTGACCTCCGAGTGCGACGAGACCACGTGCAATACGACCTTTGGGAGAAGCAAGGCTATATTTTAACCACCGAGGGAAATGTAGTCCATTATGGATACATTGAAAAATTCATTGAAGAACTGGGGGAAAAGTACAACATTCGAGAGATTGCTTTTGACCGCTGGGGCGCTGTTCAGATGGTGCAAAATCTTGAAGGGTTAGGCTTTACTGTAGTTCCTTTCGGTCAAGGTTTTAAAGATATGTCACCACCTACAAAGGAACTTATGAAATTGACATTAGAAGAAAGAATAGCACACGGCGGGCATCCAGTACTACGGTGGATGATGGATAACATCTATATAAAAACAGATCCGGCTGGAAATATAAAACCGGACAAGGAAAAAAGTACAGAAAAAATAGATGGAGCAGTGGCAACTATTATGGCACTCGACCGCGCCATCCGCTGTGGACCAGGTAATAGTGGAGACTCGGTGTATGACGAGAGAGGTTTAATAATTCTATAAATTTCAATGATTGTTTGTGGTGTAATTCTTTCAATTTGGAGGTGAGGCCTATGAATTTATTAAAAGGACTGTTTCGTTCAAGGGATAAACCGCAAAACCGTGTGGGTAGCGCATTTTCCTTCCTGTTTGGCGGTACATCATCTGGCAAAACAGTAAATGAGCGTACTGCAATGCAAGCAACAGCGGTGTATGCCTGCGTAAGAATACTAGCTGAAGCGATTGCTGGACTGCCACTACATGTATATAGATATCGTTCTGATGGAGGTAAAGAAAAGATTCCTTTCCACCCTTTGTATTACCTTCTTCATGATGAACCAAATCCAGAGATGACTTCATTTGTGTTTCGAGAAACACTGATGAGTCATCTTTTACTTTGGGGCAATGCTTATGCACAGATAGTTCGAAATGGTCGTGGCCAGGCAATTGCGCTTTATCCCCTACTTCCTAACAAGATGGAAGTAAGTCGAGCATCAAATGGTGAACTGGTTTATACCTACTACCGGGATACAGACGAAAGTGGCCTGAATCCAAAGGGAGGCTATGTCACACTTCGCAAAGATGATGTACTTCACATACCAGGCTTAGGTTTTGATGGACTCATTGGCTATAGCCCTATTGCTATGGCGAAAAATGCAATCGGTATGTCACTTGCTACCGAAGAGTATGGTGCGGCATTCTTTGCTAATGGAGCCAATCCCGGCGGTGTGTTGGAGCACCCAGGAGTAATTAAAGACATACAGAGAGTCAAGGATAGCTGGAATAGTGCTTACCAAGGCACAGCTAAGGCACATAAAATCGCTGTATTGGAAGAGGGCATGAAGTTTCAAGCCATCGGTATACCTCCAGAACAGGCACAATTTTTAGAAACACGGAAATTTCAAATCAATGAGATTGCAAGGATTTTCCGTGTGCCTCCCCATATGGTAGGAGATCTTGAGAAATCTAGTTTCTCCAATATCGAGCAGCAGTCTTTGGAGTTTGTAAAATACACTCTCGATCCATGGGTAGTGAGATGGGAGCAAAGTCTCCAGCAATCGCTTATTTTGCCTTCTGAGAAAACATCAGTATTCATCAAGTTCAATTTAGATGGTCTGCTTCGCGGCGATTATCAAAGCCGAATGAATGGCTATGCTATTGGACGGCAAAATGGCTGGATGTCAGCTAATGATATCCGTGAATTGGAGGACATGAACCGTATCCCAGCTGAGGAAGGTGGCGATTTATATCTGGTTAACGGAAATATGACGAAACTGGCTGACGCAGGAGCGTTTGCCAAAACCGAAGGAGGTCAGTAAATGAAGAAGTTCTGGAATTGGGTGCGAGATTCTGATGAAGGGCGCACTCTCTATTTAAATGGAGTGATATCTGAAGAAACGTGGTGGGGTGATGAGGTCACACCTATGATGTTCAAAGATGAACTGCTGGCTGGCACCGGTGATATTACAGTGTGGATTAACTCCCCTGGCGGTGATGTGTTTGCAGCAGCTCAGATTTACAACATGCTTATGGACTATACCGGTAAGGTCACTGTAAAAATTGATGGTCTTGCGGCTAGTGCGGCTTCTGTTATTGCAATGGCGGGTGGAGATGTATATATGTCGCCGGTATCCATGATTATGATTCATAACCCTTCGACCATTGCCATCGGTGACAGCGAGGAAATGCTGCGAGCTAAAGCTCTATTAGATGAGGTCAAGGAAAGTATTATTAATGCCTATGAGTTGAAGACCGGTCTTTCCCGAACAAAACTTTCTCATCTGATGGATGCAGAGTCATGGATGAATGCAAATAAAGCCATCGAACTTGGTTTTGCAGATAAGATCATGTTTATGGAAAATGAAACACCGGATTTGGCAGATAGCCTTATCTTTAGCAGGATGGCGGTTACTAACTCACTTATTAGCAAACTACCCAAAAAACAAAAACAAAAGACAGGTACACCTATAGAGTCGCTGGATAAGCGGCTTTCTTTAATTTCTCACTAATTTAAAGGAGGAAATAACAATGAGTAAAATTCTTGAATTGCGCGAGAAACGCGCTAAGGTTTGGGATGCGGCGAAGGCATTCCTTGATTCAAAACGTGGCGGTGATGGATTGTTATCCGCAGAGGACACACAAACCTATGAAAAGATGGAGGCTGAAGTTGTTGCACTTGGTAAGGAAATAGAACGTTTGGAACGTCAGGCGGTTATTGACTTAGAACTTTCCAAAGCCACTAGTAGCCCTATTACAAACACACCGTCCAAACATGCTGAAGATAAGACAGGACGTGCGTCTGCAGAGTACAAGAAAGCATTCTGGAATGCTATGCGTACTCGTGCAGGTGAAGGTCTTGATGTAAACGTAAGAAATGCCCTTCAAATCGGTACAGACTCCGAGGGTGGTTATCTTGTGCCTGACGAGTTTGAACGTACCTTAGTAGAGGCTCTTGAGGAAGAGAACATTTTCCGTTCACTGGCCAATGTTATCAATACATCTTCTGGCGATAGGAAAATTCCTGTTGTAGCTACAAAAGGTACTGCTTCCTGGGTGGATGAAGAAGGCACTATCCCAGATAGCGATGATAGTTTCGGACAGGTTTCTATAGGAGCTTACAAACTCGCTACCATGATTAAAGTTTCCGAGGAACTTCTCAACGATTCTGTGTTCAATCTTGAAGCCTACATCTCTAAGGAGTTTGCTAGACGTATCGGTAACAAAGAGGAAGAGGCGTTCTTTACCGGTGATGGATCTGGAAAACCGACAGGTATACTTGCTTCTACAGGTGGTGCCCAAATTGGTGTGACTACTGCAGGTGCTACGGCAATTACTATGGACGAGGTACTTGATCTGTTCTATTCACTAAAGGCACCTTACCGTAATAAGGCTGTATTCGTTATGAACGACGCCACTGTAAAAGCAATCCGTAAACTAAAGGATGGTCAAGGACAATATCTATGGCAACCTTCCTTACAGGCAGGTACACCGGATACTATCCTCAATCGACCATTGTATACTTCTGCATATATGCCAACTATTGCTGCAGCTGCAAAGAGTATCGCATTTGGAGATTTTAGTTATTACTGGGTAGCTGATCGTCAGGGTCGTGTATTTAAGAGACTTAATGAACTTTATGCTGTTACTGGCCAAGTAGGCTTTGTTGCTACTCAGCGTGTGGATGGAAAATTAATTCTACCTGAAGCCATAAAAGTACTTCAGCAGAAAGCTTAATGGAGGTGCGTTATGAGCTATAACACAAAGAATTATACCGAACAAGGCGGAGAGAAAACTGTTATAGGCGGAACACTTGAAATCAAGGAAGGAGCCTCGGTAACGGGGCTCTCCGCCGATCCGCTTCTCGTGGCAACAGAGGAGACTCTCGGTGGTGTAAAAGCCGCAGCTGCTGATGAGGGTGATACTGTCGAAATCAAAATTGGTGAAGATGGTAAGCTGTATGCTCCAACATATCCTACCGATGCTACGGAGTCAGTCTCTGGGCTGGTAAAAATGGCTGCTAATCAATCCGACAGCATAGCCGAGGATACAGCCACTCTTGTCACGGATTTTAATGCTCTGCTCGCTAAACTAAAAGTGGCTGGGTTAATGGCTGCAGACGAAGAATGACCGGAAGGAGGCGGACGGCATGACAACTGATAATCTTCTCCCTAAAGTAAAAGCAAATCTGATCCTGACGCATGACGCAGACGATGGACTTCTGCTGCATTACATCAAAGCCGCCGTCTCTTATGCGGAAAGTTATCAGCATGTTGCTGAGGGTTATTACACTGAAAACATCATGCCCCCAACAACTGAACAGGCAGTAATCATGCTGTCGAGTCATTTCTACGAAAGCAGAGATGGCTCGACGGCTGGTTTCTTCGCCGATAGCGTACAGGCGGGGCAGCAGGTTTGGAAGACGGTGAACCTACTACTTCGGTTAGATCGTGAATGGAAGGTGTAGCCTATGAGTTATGGGAAAATGAATACCTTTATCGATATAGTTTCCGTTGAAAACGATAAGGATAGCGAGGGTTTTGGTACAATCAGTGACACTATTATTGCCTCGGTTCGTGCGTATAAGGAAGAACGACATGGTAATGAGAAATGGGCAAACAGGGCGGTATTTTCTGAAGCAACCGCTCTTTTTTGTTTTCGAAGGATCCCTAGTATCCATGTGACAACAAAAATGGTCATTGTAGATAGTGATGGGCGGTATGAAATTACCGGTGTAGAAGATGTAAAAGGCCGAGGAATGTATATTGAGGTTTTAGCAAAAAAGGTGGTGGCATCGAATGGCTAAAGTGGATGTAAGAATGCCTGAGGACTTTCTTCTTAAGGTATCTAAATTGGCTGAACAAACTGATGTGATTATCCCAAAGGTACTAGAAGTTGGTGGCGAAGTTGTGCTTGCTAAAGTCAAAGATAATCTACGCTCTGTTGTTGGAAAGGGAACAAAATACCCGTCCAAATCCACTGGAGAACTTGTATCCTCCCTTGGTGTTACTTCAGCAAAACAAGACCGTAAAGGTAATTATAATGTCAAGGTTGGGTTTTCAGAACCGAGAAGCGATGGTGGTAGCAATGCCAAAATTGCTAATATCATTGAATTTGGTAAACATGGGCAGCCTGCAAGACCATTTCTAAAACCCGCAAAATCTAAATCAAGAAAGCAGTGTGTGGAGGCCATGACTGCCAAACTGGAGGAGGAGATTAACAGTCTATGAGTATATTATTGGAACTAAATAGAATTGTGGATGGTCTAGGCATTCTTGTGGAAACGGGTGTGTTCAAGGACAAAGCCCCTGATGAGTATGTTGTTATCACACCTCTTTCGGATACCTTTGATGTTCACGCAGACAATCGTCCACAGTATGAGATACAGGAAGCACGGCTTTCGTTATTTAGCAAAAATAACTATCAAGTACGAAAGAATCAGCTTGTCCGTGCGTTCCTGGATGCAGACTTTACCGTGACGGATCGTCGTTATATTGGACATGAGGATGACACGGACTACCATCATTATGCCATTGATGTGGCAAAAGATTATGAATTACAGGAGGTTTGATTATGGCAACGATAGGACTTGACCGTCTCTATTATGCTCCCATTACAGAGGACGAAAACGGAGACGAAACCTACGGTACGCCCGTTATGCTGGCAAAGGCAATCTCCGCAGAGCTATCCATTGAACTTGCGGAAGCTACCCTTTACGCTGATGACGGAGCGGCAGAGATTATAAAAGAATTCAAAAACGGAACACTCTCCCTTGGTGTGGATGACATTGGACGTAAAGCTGCTGAGAGTCTCACAGGAGCAACTACAGATGATAATGGTGTACTTATTTCAGCTAGTGAGGATGGAGGTAGCCCTGTTGCTATCGGTTTTCGAGCGAAAAAGGCAAATGGACATTACCGCTACTTCTGGCTATACAGGGTAAAGTTTGGTGTTCCTTCAACCAACCTGGCTACAAAGGGAGATTCTATCACTTTTTCTACACCAACCATTGAGGGAACTGTATCGCGCAGAAATAAATTAGATGGAAATGGTAATCATCCGTGGAAAGCGGAGGTCAATGAAGATGATGAAGGAGTTTTACCAGCTACTATCAGTGGTTGGTATACGGAAGTCTATGAACCTGTTTTTGCTGTTTCTGGCGGAGGTGAATAAGGATGGATAACGATAGAAGTGCAACGATAAATATTGGCGGACAGCAACATGAGCTTATCCTCACGACCAAAGCTACAAAAGAAATCGCCCGTCGCTATGGTGGTTTGGAAAATCTGGGAGACAAATTGCTGAAATCCGAAAACTTTGAGATGGCTTTGGATGAGATAATATGGCTTATTACTCTCTTGGCAAACCAATCCATTCTCATTCACAATCTTAAAAATAAAGAAGCTCCAAAGGATGTGTTGACCGAGGATGAGGTGGAACTGCTCACCTCACCACTAGAACTTGCAACATATAAAAGTGCCATTACAGAAGCTATGTTCAAAGGAACAAAGAGAAATATTGAAAGTGAAGATAACTCAAAAAACACCGAGGCCGAGTAAGTGATGATGAATTGTTTACTCGGCTTCTTTATTACGGAACAGTGCATCTGAACCGTACTGAGGAAGAAACATGGCTCACACCATTAGGGCTTCTCATGGACTTGTGGGATTGCCATCGCCAGTTCTTGGGGCTTGCTAGCCGGAAGCGAGAACTCTTCATTGAGGATATTATTCCCGAAGGATTGAATTAGAAAGGAGGGCATTAACGTATGTCTGATAATTTTGGCTTAAAGATTGGCATTGAGGGAGAAAAAGAGTTTAAGAATGCCCTTCGTGATATCAATCAATCCTTTAAGGTTCTAGGTAGTGAGATGAAACTCGTGTCCTCGGAATTTGATAGAAATGATAAAAGTGTTCAGGCGATAACCGCTCGAAATGAAGTTTTGAACAAAGCCATTGAAGCACAGATGAACCACAGTCAATAATTTAGACACAAAAATGAAAACTTTTATATATTTTCAGCAAAATAAATAGCTTCCTTTTCATTAGGTGTCATGTAACCTATAGCTCCATGAGGAAGCTTATTGTTATAGAAGTTCTCAATATAGTCAAAAAGATCTAAGCGCAGTTCCTCTACTGAATGGTATTTCTTTCTGTTAACCCTGTTTTTCTTCAGATGCTTAAAAAAGCTTTCGCAGCATGCATTATCGAAAGGATAGCCTTTCTTGGAGAAAGATTGTACTACATTGCAGGAATCAAGAAGTCTGCGAAAGGTAAAAGCCGTATACTCTGATCCGCGGTCTGAGTGGAACATTAATCCATATGAAATATTTCTACGGCTGTAAGCTTTCTTAAATGCAGCAATCGTAAGCTCTACATTATGATAAGATGACAGATGCCAGCCAATGATTTTTCTTGAGAATAAATCCATTACAATGCACAGGTAGTGCCATTTAGACTCTACCCGGATATAAGTGAAATCACTTGCCCATACAAGATTAGGAGCCTTTTGATTGAAATCTTGATGAAGATGATTATGACATTCGCCATTATCAGTATGCTTAGCACGCACAGGCCTATCAGTTGATTTCTTCGGGAGATTCATCGAGGACATAAGCCTGTAAACCCGACCAACGCTTATGTTAATGCCATAGTCACGCTTTAGGATATAAGCTAGCTTATAAGCCCCAATACATTTGTCATAGTCTGAATATACCTCTAAAATAATGCGCCTATATTCCTGATTTTCGAGTACTCTGGGAGCCGGTTTTGAGGAAAAATGCTTATAATAGCTACTTCGATTAACTTTTAATACCTTGCATAAAGTTTTTAGATGATGCTGAAAGCGCAATGCATGAATAGCTGTTAATCTTTCTGAGAGTGTGGCGTGAATATGGCAATGGCTTTTTTTAATATTAAATTTTCCTCCTCAAGCTGAGCCAGTTTTTTCTGGAGCTCCTTGACCTGTTTGGCAGTCATAATGTCCCCGTCATCCATTTTAACAGTGGAATATAGCTTAATCCATTTGCTTAGAGCAGATTTTGAAACTCCATATTCTTTACAGAGATCAGACATAATCTTACCGTTGTTGTAAAGAGCAACGAGAGATTGTTTGAATTCCTCATCATAACGAGTTGATTTTAAACCCATAAATACACCTCCAAAATGTGTTTACTAAAGTGTAATAAATATTTCGAAATGTGTCTACTTTATTAGTATAGGTCCACAGAAGGATAAAATCTCTACACTGGAAGCCGCTCTAAAAAATGCTTCTGAGAGCTTTGGCGAGAACGATAGACGTACACAAAATTGGGCTATTCAGCTGAATAATGCAAAAGCCCAACTTAATGATATGGAACGAGAACTAGAAGAGACAGCTGATGAAGCAGATGATCTTGGAGAGGAACTTGAGGATACAGGTAATATTGCAGATGAGACTGGTAGCAAGTTTGAGAAGCTGGGCGGTGTCCTTAAAGGTATCGGTGTGGCGATGGGTACAGTTGCTGTTGCCGCAGGAGCTGCTGCGATTAAGCTTGGTAAAGAGGTAGTTGCTCAGTTCGGAGAGTTAGAACAGAACCTCGGTGGATCTGAGGCAGTATTCGGTCAATATGCCGCATCAATTCAAAAAGCTGGTGAAGAGGCTTACAAAAATCTCGGTGTTTCCCAAAGTGAGTATCTTGCTACGGCAAACAAAATGGGTGCATTGTTCCAAGGCTCTGGCATAGAACAGCGCAAAAGCCTTGAACTGACAGAAAAAGCTATGCAACGAGCAGCGGATATGGCATCTGTAATGGGTATTGATATGCAAGTGGCACTGGACTCAGTAGCAGGAGCAGCAAAGGGTAATTTCACCATGATGGATAACCTTGGTGTTGCTATGAATGCTACCAATATCGAGGCCTATGCACTGGCAAAAGGCCTAGATTTCACTTGGAATACAGCTACACAAGCAGAAAAAGCTGAAGTCGCAATGCAAATGTTCTTTGAAAACACAGAGCAATATGCAGGGAACTTTGCACGAGAGTCAACAGAAACCGTCACAGGTTCGCTTGGTTTACTCCAAGCCGCACTCGGCTCGTTTACAGCAGGACTTGGCAATGCTGATGCAGATATGACGAATTTGACACAGAATCTTGTAGATGCATTTCAATCGGTTGTTGCTAATATTGTCCCAGTTTTAGAGAATATCGTAACTGCATTACCTACGGCAACAGGTGCGATATTATCAGCTGTGGGAGACTTGCTTCCTATGCTTCTGAGGACTGTTACGGAACTGTTTTCTCAAGTACTGGAGGCAATTCTGAGTCTTTTACCAGAACTCATACCAGCCACTGTTGAAGCTGTAATGACGATTGTTGGGGCATTGATTGATAATCTTCCACTCCTAATTAATGCTGCAGTGGAACTGGTCACTGCGCTTGTAGAAGGCATCGGGTTGGCTTTACCAAAACTCATACCAGCAACAGTTCTTGCTGTAACACAGATTGTACAAGGATTAACTGACAACTTGCCAATGATACTGGAGGCAGCCTTTCAGCTTATTATGGGGCTTGCTCAAGGTCTAGTTGACGCTATTCCGCAGTTAATTGCAGCATTACCCGCCATCATTACCGCTTTAGTTGACTTTATTATTGGTGCCATTCCGCAGATTATCGATGCAGGTATACAGCTTTTGGTGTCACTAGTTGAAGCATTGCCGGAAATCATTGCAGCAATAGTTGCTGCAATCCCACAGATAATTGATGGTTTAGTTAAGGCGATACTTAGCTCAATCCCCCAAATAATTGATGCCGGGGTGAATCTGTTGATTTCCTTAATTCAAAATTTACCACTCATCATCACTACTGTGGTGGCGGCGATACCTAAGATTATTACCTCGCTTGTCAATGCGATTATTGGCAGCATCCCACAGATAATTCAAGCGGGTATACAACTTTTAGTATCACTGATTAAAAACCTACCTACTATTATCGTGGAAGTTGTCAAAGTTGTCCCACAGATAATCGCAGCTTTAGTTAAGGGTTTTACGGGTTCAATTGGGCAGATGGCACAAGTTGGTGGCAATCTTATCAAAGGTCTATGGCAAGGGATCTCTGATGCGGGAGCATGGCTCTGGGGGAAAATATCCGGTTTCTTTGGGGGTGTGGTGGATAAAATCAAAAATTTCTTTGGTATTCGCTCACCTTCTGCACTTTTTGCAGGACTTGGTGACAATATGGCACAGGGGCTTGGTCAAGGCTTTGAGAAGACGATGGCGCAGGTTGGTGAGGATATGCAAAATGCTATTCCCACAGACTTTAGCACACCAGGTATAAACCTTAGCAGTTCTATCAATGGGTCAGTCGGTACTGGGGGTTTTGGTGGTTCGCTTATCACCATACAGCAGATGATAGTTCGATCCGAGGACGATATCCGCAGGATTTCTCAGGAACTGTACAACTTGATGGAAACCGGCTCGAGGGCACAAGGACGATTCAATCCCGCTTAAGGAAGGAGGATGAAAATGGGGTTCACATTTAACGGCATATCATCGCAATCAATGAATATAAATGCTAGGCTTACAAACTGGCAAGCATCGCCCTCATTGAGAAACTCCTTTGTAACGATACCTGGCAAGCCTGGTATTGCTGACTTTGGTAGCGATATTGCAGAGAAAATAATCACAGTTCATTGTAATGTCTACCCACAATATAAATTTTCTAAATTGGTATCTGTTATGGATAACCTTGCTGATTGGCTGAATCCTGAACGTGGGGTGCAACAACTTGTGTTGGACGATGTACCTGACCGTTATTTCATTGCCCGTCTGTCAGAAGCAGTAGACTGTGACAGACTCATTCTTTCAGCCGGTGCATTTGATTTGAAATTTGTTTGCCCAGATCCCCATGCCTACGCTTTAACGGATGAAACCTATACCATAACAGCCGAGGGAGAAAATACCGTTACAAGGCTAAAAGGCAATGCCGACTCCGAACCAGTGTACTTGATAAAAGGAATAATTCCTTCAGGAACAAACACATATGTTTCCATTCAGACTAACAATGAAGAAATTCGTGTTATTGGTCCTTTGTATGATGGTGAAACATTAATAATTGATACAGGAAAGGTCACAGCAAAGGTCGTTGATACTAGTGGCGAGACACTACGTAACGGCCTACCGCTTATGCAAGAACTTAATTTTCCTGTGCTTCGTAAGGGTAACAATACTGTGACGATTACTCCTGTAGGGGCGGATTTTATGGAGCTTAAAATACAGGCAAAAAGCCGATGGAGGTGATGTAAATGGCAATTAAATCAATATTGACATCACAAACTGACTTTACGGGTGAGTTTCCTGTAAGCGAGAATACACTTGCTCTTTGGCGATTCAATGAGTCTGGACCCGACTCCGATGTTAAACTTGTCGATGCGAGTGGTCATGGTCGGCACATCGCTATATCGGGATGGTCTGGCACATCGGCAAGTCTCCCAAATGGTCGCTATGGACGTTTTTTTCGCCAGAATATTGTTAATCCGACATCAGAGAAAACCTACTTGATTGCAAAGAATGATGGTACATTTTTCTCCAATTTAGGCGATAAAATCGCAGTAGGTGGATGGATAAATCCAACTACCTACTCTGTAGGACAGACCTTTATTCCGCTGTTTAATACAAGACAAGGTCCGGGTCAACCTATTCTATACTTGTCCCTGTACCAAGGCAGACCTCGAATGATGTTATATAACTCTTCTGGTTCACTGATCCTCGACCAGAGTGAAACACCAAGTTTTAACATGGTTAATGGTGGATGGTACTTTATTGCAGCAATTATTGAAGTGAATGCCAAGACATCGCAGTTTATTCTATGTAACCGAGCAGACGGAACGGTCTGGATTGCACCCAAACGGACATTCACGGGAACATTAAATCCGTCTTGTACAGCAGATATTGTGATTGGAATGCATGCAAATCAGTATTATTATGCAGGTGGATTTGATGATTGGTTTATCGAAGTGAATTCACAGCTTACAATTGAGGATTTAGAACGACATTTCAAACAGTCATTGCTTGCCAATGGCGGTGATACTAGTGGTGCGATTGATGCTATTACAGAACCTGGTGTGGTAACTCTCCTCAAAGATAATAACAACAAATATCCTGAAGTTGGGCAACTTACGACTATAGCTGCAGAATGTTCTCTTGCGGGTAGTGGTCGAGTGTCTGTAACTTCGGAGTATACAGCAGGCGTGACTTCTATTTCTACTATAGAGACGGCTACGTCAGACGATTTGCAGGATTGGTCGGCGTGGCAGGAGGTGGGTTCCAACGGTGAACTGGTTTCTCCAAACCGTAACTTTATTCGTTATAGGATTACACTTTCAACTATTGATCCCTTGGTTACACCGAAACTTTTGGATATCACATTTCACGACATACCGAAAGCTCCATATGAAAAACTGGGTTTTGCTAGGCCTGTCGTGCTGGACGAGAATGGCGCATGGGAAGCAGTACTTGAAAATGCATATGACATCATCGTAACGGGAGAGATTAATGGCGCAGATACTTTGGAATTCAAACTGCCATGGAATGATAGTAAACGTGTATATTTAGATAATGAAAAACAGGTTCAGGTTGCATATGACATTTATCGCATAAGGACACTGACAGATGAAAAAGGAGCAGATGGAACAGGGATTCTGACCACCGTATATGCGGAAGCAGCATTTTATGATTTAACCTTTTCAGATGAAAAACAGCCGCGAGAGTTTAATGCCGATTTACCCTCTGTTCCAATGAGTTATGCGTTGGAAGGCACAGGATGGTCTCTTGGTGTAGTTGATGTCACTACCAAACGGACATGGCAATGCCAAGAGAAGAATGCATTGGCCATACTCAGAATGACGCAACAGATTCACGGTGGAGACTTAGTATTTGATAGTCGAAACCGTCTTGTAAATTTACTTACATTTAGTGGTAGAGATAGTGGTGCATTATTTGCCTATAAGAAAAACCTTACAGGTATCAAGAGAGTTGTTGATACCCGCTCTCTGGTGACAAGGCTATATGCCCATGGTAAAGATGGCATGACCTTTGCCACGATCAATAGTGGCAAGGAATATGTAGAAAACTATGAATATTGCAATGAGGTGCGGGTTTCAACACTCGATCTTTCGAATTTCACAAATCCTTATCAAATGCTTGAGTTTACGAATATGCGACTCGCAGAATTTTCAAAGCCCCGTGTTTCCTATGTGCTATCAGCGATGGATTTGTCTGTGCTGACAGGTTATGAGCATGAAAGGTGGTCACTTGGCGACATTGTGACGGTGGATGATAGAGATTTGAATCTTACTATCAAAACAAGGGTTGTTCGCAGACAATACAATCTTCAGGAACCATGGAAAACTGTACTTGAATTATCATCAAAACTTCGTGAACTTGGGGATACGTCTTCTAGCATTCTCGCTGATCAGCTCGGCCAAAGCAACCTCATTGGGCAGGAAATTAAAGATATGGTGCCGTTTAACCATCTGCGTAATAGTAGAGCAGACGATGGCTTTGCTTATTGGCAGAATTCAGGTTTTGAGGTGGACACTGAAAAAGGTGTGACAGGTACAGCTTCATTTAAAGCGGTAGGTTCTGCAACCTCTACAAAAAGTATGGCTCAAACAGTATACCCTGCATCCCGCCGTAACTACACCATATCAGCACAAATAGGATCAGAAAATCTCCAAAAAGGTATAGATGGACAAGTGGGTATCGAGGTAGTATTTGAGTTTGAAGATGGAACTACTGAAACGAGATTTATTGACCTGTTTTAAGAAAGGATGGTGATTGATTTGGCTGTATTTCAACAAATTGCTCGTGATGCAACACCTAAAGGGTATGGGAAGCTTCACTCTATCACCATTCGGTTGGTAGTTTCAAACTGCACGGGAGAAGTATATTTCACTGACATTATGCTGCAGGCAGGTTCTATAGCCACTGGCTGGGTCGGTCATGTATGCGAAATCAAGTGGACGAACGACGGGTAGGTGATGGCTATGCAGGAAAGTAATTTTATACGTTTTGCGGAAGTCATAAAAGTAAAATCAGAAAAGCATATAGTTAGTATTACTGTGCGTCCCATTATTACCAACTGTACGGGTTCGATTTATTTCACCGACCTACAACTTCAGGAGGGTGACAAGCTGACAGGATACACGCTACACACGGAAACGTTCCTAAAGCATTCGCCTAATCCGGTACGTTTCCACAATGGTGTAGTCCGTAGTGGAGACACAATCATTATTTTTAACCTCGGAGAAACTTCAAGCGGGCTAGATTGTTATATCTACCCCCTGCAAGCTATGGAAGCTGGCAGTATTCAGCTTTCACAGGGGATGGGTTCACATAAGGTAAAATTTGATTCAGAGGCTTACCCAGGTGATGAATTTGCGCTTAAGGCTTCAACAAGAGAGTGTTTGAGAAACGGCTATCCCACACCGAAACATGGATACTTTCAATACACAGCCGCTACCGACAGTAAGCACCAAGTAAAGCTACAAGACAGAAAATCTGCTAGGGTATATTTCGAATACAAAGAAATGCTGAAAGGGGATCTACGTCCATGAAAGATTATATTAAGGGTAAACGCTGTATGGTATGGTCCTTCATGGGCAATGCTCGGATGTATCAGGCTTTGAACGATTACGGTGACCGTTTAGATACTGTTGGTATTTTCACTTTTGAGGTAGACATCACAGGCACGATAACGGAAACAGGTACTAGCGTTTCTTCCCTTACTCCATATCGTACAAAGTGGCCACATATCAAATGGTTACTTACCATTATGAATCATGGGACAGAGAGCATATTTACGGCTCTGAGAAATAACGAAGGTGGTGCAAAGTCGAAATTCCTCTCAGAAATAGTGCGTATTATGAACAAATACCCTTGGTGTGCAGGTGTAGATATCGATTTAGAGCGCGGTGGCGGATTTGAGAACCGTGCTGCCGCAAATGCTCTATTCGCTGATATATACTCGACTGTTAAAAACTATGATTCATCAAAACTGGTCAATATCTGCTTACCTGGAATGACGGGTGTGCAAGGATCAGTTGGTGGAGAAAATTGGTGTGTTTATGCCGACCTTAACGATTATTGTGATACGGCAGCAATCATGAGTTATGGCATGGCATGGGCAGGTTCAGCTCCAGGCCCAGTATCACCAAGGAGCTGGCTTGAAGGTATCTACAATTATGCTATTACAGCTATGTCACCACAAAAAGTATATATGGGTTTACCTGGTTACGGTTGGAATTGGCAGATTTACGACTATCCATCCAACCTAGGTAAGACTTATCGCGGTACATCGAACACTTACTATGCAGCTAAGAACTGGATGACTGGGGTGTATAACTTTACAAATGATCAGCCTCCACAACCATTTATCCCAATCATTGCCTACTGGGATGATCACGATAAAGTACCATGGGCGCTGCCACATGTCTACGATTATATGGAAGGCTGGGACGCAGTATCACGAGAAGCTCCTATTATTGCTGAAACATATAATCGGCGAAAATATCTTACTTGTTATGGGAAAACACAAAAGTCGGAGTTTGGAACTATATATGTTAACCGAGATGGTGAACCAGACAGCTACACAGATGGTGTTGTGGTTGGTAATGGAATGATCACTCTTTCGTCAAGTGAAGGTAAAGCGGAGTACAACTTTACAATTGACAAATCAGGTACTTATGATGTAGTTGTACAGCTTTGCTTTCCGTTCTGGGATAAGAATGGTATCACAATTGCAATTGACGGTACAGTGGTTAGCTACTCAGAGAATCGTCTGTGGTGGCCATACTGGAGGAAAACTTTCTGGGCAGAACTTGCCACTAATGTAAATCTCCTAGCAGGAACACATAGCATCACGATTGAAGGTGGTGTAGTTGGTACTCAATTTTATGGTTTCCGGGTTTGTTCTAATTTTAGTGAATTTCCTTCTGCTGGAGAGGCAACCTTCAGTTTATCTCCACGAAGCTTCAAAGACGTAAATGGTAACATGGCTGTTCCCGACAAAGGGTTTAAGCTTACTACAGAGGTTTTGCGCCGTAAGCCGGATTCAGCGTTAGCTTGGTATGAAGACTTTAGAGATCCCGTCATCCTGCCAGAAAGCTACTGGCAGACGTTATCGGGGAGTTGGAGTGTATGGCAAAATCCTGATGACAATGGCAATCGCCCGTATTCTCAGCTTGAAGGAAGTGGTCAGCTTGCCTGGAAATACGACAGCTTTAGTGATGTGCATATTCGTGCTAGAATTGCCTTTCCTATGAGCGGTAGCGGAAGAGCAGGAGTGTTTTGTGGGAATGTGTTTTGTTGTATCAACATTGATGCCCAACAAGTGGAGCTTTACCAAGGCTCTACATTACTTGGTAGTTATCCGGCAAGTTACTATAAGACTTCAGATGCTGACATCCGCACCAATCCGAATATGTATCTCATTGAAATGAGGAAACGTGGAAATAAGGTGCGTGTCTACTCTGGGAATTCCAACACACTTCGTTTTACTGCAAACATCTCAAATACGGGTGGCTATTGTGGTATTCAGTCCGATGGGCAAATAAAATGTGAACTTCTCCGCTTGGGAGATGCATGGACTTATGAACCTTACGAAGCCTTTGATGTCACCATGCCAGACGGATCACTAATGCAGTATGGCAGAATTGCTAGGAATGGTGTAACTTGGGATAGTAAGTTTCATGTATTTACTCTTACAGCTGATGTAGAGGAAGCCTCCACCAGAAGTGAGGATATTTCCATGGATTATGACTTTTATCATAGTAATCTCTTGCAGATACCATGCAATGCAGATTATACAGCGAAGGTTATACCAAAGGACATAAACGTCTGGATATCTCGGCTGTTTCTCGGTGATGCAGATGGCTTTTCAATTTTGTACTATCAAGATGTGGATTCGCTGGTCTACTGGTCAAACGAAGCGGCTTATCGTTGGGACCTACGGGGTATTGCTATCTGGTCATTGGGACAGGAAGATATGCGTCTATGGGAAGATTTACCAAAACAAATATAGAGGAAAAATAAACTATACAAGTATACGCTTGCCTATTTCGGTTGGCGTTTTTTTGTGTAATCAGAATGATAGGAGGTTAAGATAATGAAGGAAATTTGGAACTGGATTCAAGTGACATTTGCTGCTGTTGGTGGTTGGCTCGGATATTTTCTCGGAGGATGGGACGGATTTTTATATGCTTTACTTACTTTTGTTGTGATTGATTACATCACAGGTTTGATGTGTGCTGTGCTTGATAAGAAACTATCCAGCGAGGTAGGCTTTCGCGGCATATTTAAGAAAGTACTCATCTTTTCATTGGTAGCAATCGGTCACATTATTGATAAAAACGTTATTGGAGATGGCTTTGTTATACGAACAGCGGTCATCTTTTTTTATCTTTCAAATGAAGGCATATCTATACTTGAAAATGCTGTTCATGTTGGTCTGCCTGTACCACAGAAACTCAAGGATATATTAGAGCAGCTTCACAACAGAAGTGAAAAGGAGGACTATAAATGAATCTACGTAAACTAATACTTACGAATAATGCCTGCTACAAAGCAGGTAAAACAATAAAACCGAAGGGTATAATGGTTCATTCAACAGGGGCTAACAACCCATGGTTGAAGAGATATGTTGGTCCAGATGACGGTTTGCTCGGAAAGAACCAATACAATAATCATTGGAATCAGGATAAACCCGGAGGTCGTCAAGTTTGTGTCCATGCTTTTATTGGTAAGTTAGCAGATGGCTCCATTGCCACATACCAAACATTGCCTTGGAATCATCGTGGTTGGCATGCTGGAGGGGATGCGAATAATACCCATATAGGTTTTGAAATTTGCGAGGACGGTCTAACCGATGCCTCGTATTTTTCTGCTGTTTATAAGGAAGCAGTAGAGCTTTGTGTACATCTTTGCAAACTCTATGGACTAAGTGAGAAGGATATCATCTGTCATAGTGAAGGCTATAAGCAAGGTATAGCCAGTAACCATGCGGATGTTATGCACTGGTTTCCTAAGCATGGCAAGACCATGGATACCTTTAGAGCAGATGTTAAGAAACTTCTAAGCGAAGAAGAAAAATCAGCAGAACCAGCGAAAAAGAAATACTATCGTGTACAAATAGGTGCATACACTGTCAAAGCAAATGCTGAGGTACAGCTTGCAAAAGCTAAAAAGGCGGGATTTACGGATGCATTTATTAAGTATGATTAATCAAGGGGAGCGAGTTAATAAGCAATTATGCTTTAGCTTTACAGAGTTTCCCTAAAAATATTAACTATTAGATGTATATAGCCTGTAGGGGTTATTCCCTTGCAGGCTCTTTTTTTATGCTCTGATTTTATTTTATTTTTACAAATCCTCAACTTCGACCTGTTCCCGCGGCTATTAGGTAGGAGGTGATTCTACATGAATCAGCATGAGGATAAAAAAGTTATGAAGATCTCAGATGGGGTTATAGACGAAAGCATCGAATTAAAGAAAATGTCACAGGAGCAGCTACAGCGTGAGTTTGATTATATTCAAGCAGAGAAATTACTTAGAAAGATGCTCCAAAAAGGTTTAATAACGGAAGCAGAATTCAACAAGATAGAGGCACTTAATCGCCAATCTTTCTCTCCTTTTTTAGCAGAGATAATGCCCTGAATTCGTTGATATATAAGGGTTTCAGAGGTAATATGTGACCTACCAAGAAGGAGGTGAGGCGATGAAAAAGATAACGAAAATAGAAGGAAATAAGGTTGCATCGATTATCAAACCTAAACTACGAGTGGCCGCATACTGTCGTGTTTCTACGGGTAGTGATGAACAGTTAGTAAGTCTACAAGCACAAAAATCCCATTATGAGACTTACATAAAGGCAAACCCAGAATGGGAGTATGTTGGCTTGTATTATGATGAGGGAATTAGTGGCACTAAAAAAGAAAACCGAACGGAACTTCTCAGGATGCTGTCAGATTGTGAAAACAAGAAGATCGACTTAATTATTACAAAGTCCATTAGTAGGTTTGCAAGAAACACTACGGATTGTTTGGAGATGGTTCGTAAACTGTTGGACCTTGGGATTTATATCTACTTTGAGAAAGAGAATATCAATACCCAATCAATGGAAAGTGAACTGATGCTTTCTATATTAAGTGGGCTTGCAGAAAGTGAGTCAATCTCCATTTCAGAAAATACTAAATGGGCAATTCAAAGACGATTTCAAAACGGAACATTTAAAATTTCCTACCCACCCTATGGCTATCAAAACATTGACGGTCGCATGATAGTAAATCCTAAGCAGGCTGAAATTGTGAAGTATATTTTTGCAGAAGTATTATCAGGCAAAGGTACACAGAAAATTGCAGATGATCTTAATCGAAAGGGTATCCCTTCAAAAAGAGGTGGTCGTTGGACAGCTACTACCATTCGTGGAATCTTGACCAATGAAAAATATACTGGCGATGTTATTTTGCAAAAGACCTATACTGACAGCCGTTTTAACAGGCACACCAATTACGGTGAGAAAAATATGTATCTAGTAGAAAATCATCATGATGCAATTATCAGCCATGAAGATTTTGAAGCTGTGGAAGCTATTCTCAATCAGAGGGCAAAGGAAAAAGGAATCGAAAAGCGCAACAGTAAATATCTAAACCGTTATTCTTTTTCCGGTAAGATTATTTGCTCGGAATGTGGCAGTACCTTTAAAAGACGGATTCATTCATCTGGAAGAAGAGAGTACATTGCTTGGTGCTGTAGTAAGCATATAAGCCATATAACGGAATGTTCCATGCAGTTCATACGAGATGAAGATATAAAGACTGCATTTGTTACGATGATGAATAAACTCATTTTTGGTCACAAGTTCATATTAAGACCACTTTTGAATGGGCTACGGAGCCAGAATAATGCAGCGAGTTTTCGTAGAATCGAAGAGTTGGAAACCAAGATTGAAAACAACATGGAGCAAAGTCAGATGCTGACGGGCTTAATGGCCAAAGGATATCTGGAACCTGCTCTGTTTAATAAAGAAAAGAATTCATTGGAAGCAGAAAGAGAAAGTCTTTTTGCGGAAAAGGAACAACTTACCCATTCTGTCAACGGAAATTTTACAAAAGTAGAGGAAGTTGACCGACTGCTTAAGTTTACGACTAAGTCCAAAATGCTCACAGCCTATGAGGATGAGCTGTTTGAAAATTATGTAGAGAAGATTATTGTCTTTTCACGGGAGGTAGTTGGGTTTGTATTAAAATGTGGAATCACACTGAAAGAAAGGTTGGTGAATTAGATGGGTCACACACCCTTTGGATATAGAATTGAAGATGGAAAGGCTGTTGTAGATGATATAGCAGCAGAACAAGTAAAAGAGTTATTTTCAGGTTACTTGTCAGGATTATCCTTGAAGAATGCTGCAATAAAAGCTGGGATAGATTGCTACCATGCCACAGTAAGTAGGATGCTACAGAACAAGCAATACCTTGGAGACGAATTCTATCCTCCAATTATTGATGAGGAGATATTTGAAAAAGCAAGATTAGAAAAACAAAAGCGAGCAGAAAAACTCGGAAGGATATGGGAGCCTAAAGATGTATCAAAAACGGATTATCCTGTAAAGTTCAAAGCAAAACCTCTGGTACAAAAATATGACGATCCATATAAGCAGGCAGAATATGCTTACAGTTTAATAGAAAGTGAGGTGTAACCAGTGGCAGTAAGTAGGAATGTAACAGTAATTCCAGCAATTAAACGAATCGGAAATAATAAAAATAGTGAGAGTAAACCCAAAATACGAGTGGCGGCTTACTGCCGAGTTTCAACGGATAGTGAGGAGCAGGCCTCAAGTTACGAAATTCAGATTGAGCATTATACAAACTATATTAAGAGGAACAAGGAGTGGGATTTAGCAGGTATTTTTGCGGATGATGGCATCACTGGTACCAATACGAAAAAGCGTGATGAATTTAACCGAATGATCGAGGAGTGTATGGCAGGCAATATTGACATGATTATCACAAAATCAATCAGCCGATTTGCCAGAAACACGTTGGATTGCCTTAAGTATATCCGTCAGTTAAAGGATAAAAACATAGCGGTATTCTTCGAGAAAGAGAATATCAACACCATGGATTCTAAGGGTGAAGTTTTACTGACTATCATGGCATCCCTTGCCCAGCAAGAAAGCCAATCCCTAAGCCAGAACGTTAAGCTGGGTATTCAGTATCGATACCAGCAAGGTGAAGTTCAGGTCAACCACAAGCGTTTCCTTGGTTACACCAAGGATGAAAACAAGCAATTAGTGATTGATCCAGAGGGTGCTAAAGTTGTTAAACGGATTTATAGGGAGTACCTAGAGGGAGCCAGCCTTTTGCAGATAGCAAGAGGACTAGAAGCAGACAGTATTCTAACAGCGGCAGGCAAAGCCAAATGGAGACCAGAAACACTGAAAAAGATACTGCAGAATGAAAAGTACATCGGTGATGCCCTTCTACAAAAAACATATACGGTTGATTTCCTTTCTAAAAAGCGAGTCAAGAATAACGGCATTGTTCCCCAGTATTATGTAGAAAATAGCCACGAGCCAATCATTCCACGCGAGCTTTTTATGCAGGTTCAAGAAGAGATGGTTCGAAGAGCTAACCTTCGTAGCGGAAAAGGCGGTAAAAAGAGAGTCTACAGCAGTAAGTATGCTTTATCGAGTATAGTTTACTGCGGACAGTGCGGTGATATTTACCGACGAGTACATTGGAATAACCGAGGTTACAAGTCTATTGTTTGGAGATGTGTTAGTCGTTTAGAGGAAAAAGGCTCTGAATGTACGGCACCTACCATAAACGAGGAAACATTACAGGCAGCAGTGGTTAAGGCTATTAACGAACTTTTGACTAACAAAGAGCCCTTCATCCAGGCGTTGCAGAAAAACATAACTACTATACTTAGTGAAGAAAATGATAATACCACCGATGATATTGATAGAAAATTGGAAGAGTTACAACAACAGCTCCTTATACAAGCAAAATCAAAAAATGACTATGAAGATGTGGCTGACGAAATTTATCGACTTCGGGAGTTAAAGCAAAATGCACTTGTAGAGAATGCAGATCGAGAAGGGAAAAGGCAACGAATCGCTGAAATGAGTAATTTCTTTAATGAGCAATCCTGCGAGTTGGAGGAGTATGATGAGCAATTAGTAAGGCGGCTAATTGAAAAAGTTACGGTATTTCATGATAAGTTCGCCGTTGTATTCAAATCAGGAGTCGAGATTGATGTAGAAGGGTAATCTTTAGAAAGAGAACAGAAGAATTATATTGGATTTTTAAAGATAATATGATATAATAAAACGACTTGGAGGTGGAAGAATGTATAACTTTTCTTGCTAATTATATGATGCATAATAAGATATTTAAAGAAACGGCTATAGAACCGTTTGTTTTGTTATGCAAATTGCAAGAAAGTTAAGTATTCTACACTCAATAATACATTACAGTAACCTTATGTTATGTATAACAAAAGGTAATAATAGTATTTGTTTTTGAGCCGTAAGAATTTACTTTCTTGCGGCTTTTAATATTTGTAAAAGAAAGGAAGATAAACGTGATAGACAATGATACTATGTCATTCATGACAAAATCCTTGCAGAGTTGGATAACATTATAGAGTAATTAATGCCGAAAACCGACTTTGCTTATAGAATTTTTATAATGTAAAGGAGGAAGAAATATATGTCCTTAATAAATGTTTCAAATCTAACTTTTTCATATGAAGGAAGTTATGACAATATTTTTGAAAATGTAAGTTTTCAGATAGATACAGATTGGAAACTCGGTTTTATTGGAAGAAACGGACGAGGTAAAACTACTTTCTTATATTTACTGCTTGGCAAATATGCGTATTCCGGCAATATAAGTTCTACAGTTAAGTTTGAGTATTTTCCTTATGATGTGGAAGATAAGAGTCTATATACAATTGAAGTAATGAAGAGTATTTGTACGGAATGTATGGATTGGGAGATTTTTCGTGAAATATCATTGCTTGATGTTCAAGAAGATGCTTTATATCGTCCGTTTAATACATTGTCAAATGGTGAGCAAACAAAGGTCCTTCTTGCAGCTTTATTCCTTACAGCGAGTTGTTTCCTGCTTATTGATGAACCTACAAACCATCTTGACATCGATGCACGTAATGTAGTGCAAAACTACCTGAAAAGCAAGAAAGGATTTATTTTGGTATCTCATGATAGAAGCCTACTCGATCAATGCGTGGACCACATATTATCTATTAATAAAACGAATATCGAAATCCAAAAAGGAAACTTTACTAGTTGGTGGGAGAACAAAAGCTTACAAGACAATTATGAATTAGCGGAAAACAAAAAACTTCTTAATGAAATCGGACGGCTATCTTCAGCGGCAAGACGTAGTTCAAATTGGGCAAATAAAGTAGAAAAAAGCAAATATGGTAAGACAAACTCTGGTTCAAAATTGGATAGGGGATATGTTGGACATAAGTCAGCAAAAGCAATGAAACGTGCCAAGAGTATTGAGTCAAGACAGAAGAAGGCTATTGAGCAAAAATCCGAACTGCTTCATAACATTGAGCAATATGATGACTTAAAGATTTCAACACTTGGTTACCACAAAGAGTGCCTGATAGAAGCAAAAGATTTATCTTTGTTTTATGGAGATAAAGAAATATGTAGAGATCTTAATTTCAGGATCAATATTGGCGACAGAGTTGCGATTGTCGGGAAAAACGGAAGCGGGAAGTCGAGCATCTTAAAACTGATCAATGGAGAGAACATTACACATACTGGCAATCTAATGTTGGGTAGCGGATTGAAAACCTCCTATATTTCTCAAGATACATCATTTTTGAAAGGTAATCTGACTGAGTTTGCCTATAACAGTGGGATTGATGAAACTTTATTTAAAACAATCCTTCGTAAGCTGGATTTTAGCAGAGTTCAGTTTGACAAAAACATGGAGGATTATAGCGACGGGCAGAAAAAGAAAGTGCTGATTGCTAAAAGTCTTTGTGAAAGCGCCCATCTTTATATATGGGATGAACCTTTGAATTATATTGATATTTTTTCACGTATTCAAATTGAAAATGCGATCTTGGAATATTGTCCAACCCTATTGTTTGTGGAGCATGATGATACTTTTTGCAGCAAAATTTCTACGAAAAATATTAATTTAGGTTTGTGGAGATTTTGAGTTACCACAATAACTAAAAGATATTTACATGAAAGGGTGAAGAAATGTTAAAACAAAAAGAATTAATTGCAAACGTTAAGAATCTTACTGAGTCAGATGAACGAATTACAGCTTGTATGATGTATGGATCGTTTACCAAAGGAGAAGGTGACCAATACTCTGATATAGAGTTCTATATATTTTTGAAAGATAGTATAACCTCGAACTTTGATTCATCCAACTGGTTGTTTGACGTAGCTCCGTACTTGATGCTTTATAAAAATGAGTACGGAACAGAGGTAGTTATTTTTGATAATCTTATACGTGGGGAATTTCATTTCCTTTCTGAAAAAGATATGAACATAATCCCCTCGTTTAAAGATTCAGGTTATATTCCTGATACGAAGGCTATGCTTATTTATGATGAAACAGGGCAATTAGAAAATTATTTATCAGAGATAAGTGGTGCAAGACCAAATAGACTTACTGAAGAAAATGCTAATTTTTTGTTGTGTAATTTCTCTAATCTATGGTTGATGGGAATCAACGTTCTAAAAAGAGGAGAATATGCTCGTTCATTAGAACTCTTATCACAACTTCAAAAAAATACACTACAACTTATACGTATGGCAGAAAAAAATGCTGATAATTGGCTAAACATGAGTAAAAACCTTGAAAAAGAAATTAGCCTTGAAAATTATAAAAAATTTGCAAAGACCACTGCTCGATTAGATAAGGTAGAATTATTTGAAGCCTATAAAAATTCTTTGCTATTAGTTATGGATTTGCAAAGTCACCTTATTGAACAATACAACTTAAAAGTTACACATGACATTTTAGAAAGATTGTTGAATTACATTAGTGAATAGGAGAGTAACGTTATTTACAGTATTGGGTACTGAAAATTAACAGCATACCTCAGTTTTTCAAAAAACAGCGAAGCCTATGGATATGTTTCCGTCTACCGATAGTGTAAAAAACGCAGTAGATATGTTTCCGAGAACGGACATAATCAAATGACATTCATTCTATCCTCTCAAGCCATGTGGAGTGTGTAGCGTTGATAGTAAAGGAATAGAATATAGAGAGGAAACAAAAAATTCCTGCCCAATAATGACGTTATTTGGCAGGAATTTTTTGTTTGTTCGAGAAGTTAAAAAAATAGGAATGGTTTTTGTCTTGATTTGAATCAATTGGTACGAGAATCTAAGGAAAAAGAAGGGGATTATCATGCTCATTTGCTACTACAAGAAAAAGCATAAAACGCTTATTTCAAGACAAGTATAAAAGCGAAAAAATAAGAGATGATGGTTATAGTGGGGCTATAGTGGGGAAAATGATACTTTAGCAAATGAAATAAGACGAAAGAACCGTCAGTTTGTCGAGATATATAAGGGAATACAATTGCTGTTATTTACCACCCCGCTTTTTAATGACATTTAAAGCAATATCATGTATGATACTTTTTGAAGCGGTTGAAAAAGTTGCTGCTTTAAAGAAAAGTACTTACAGGAGGATATCTAGAATGAAGAAAAGTTTATTGGCATTAACGGCATTAGTAGCGTTGAATGTAACTTCCGTATTCGCTGCTCCGATAAATGATCTTTCGGAGGGGGAAACTGCTATTGGAATCGGAACTACAGAATATTATGTAGAACATCAACTTTCTGATAAGTTTACCATCGGGTATCAAAATGCGGATCGCAGGTATTATGGTGATATGGACGATATTTATGGACAATTTCGCATTAATGAAAATCTTCGGGCAATGGTCGGTAACCGCGATTTACCATATGATTCTTCGAATTTTTATGCCGGATTGGCTGCAAGTGCGCCGCTGGGCGATAGGATGACTGGGTATATTTCTTATGCGGTCGGAGGCGATTTTAAAGAAACTCAAATTGGAACTAACATTGCGATTGCATCTAATATTGATTTCAATGTAAATTACCATGCATTTAGTCCCGATCATGGACGAAATGAGGACAAGTTCGGTGTCGGTGCGACTGTAAAATTTTAAAAAGTAAGTTAAAAAGGCTGCTGTGCTGAGAAACGTGCGGCAGCCAGGTTTTTAGTAAGTATAGAATACCATAATGGTGCTAGAATGCGAGTTAAGCCATCAGTCGAGGCGCCTTTGAAAACAACTATGTAATAATTTAATCAATACATTTTATATTCACCCAGACTTATGTTTGGGTGAATTTTTATTATACAATTACGAAATTTTTATCAATGTAAATTAAGGCAATGTTTGTATATTGATGAATAGTTTATATAATCTGTGAAAATATAAATAGAGGTGTAAAATAAAATTTAGAAACAAAGGAGTTTTTATTATTTATTATTCTAGAGGTAATTATGAAGCTTTTGCTCGTCCGTTAAAACCAGAAGGTGTAGATAGAAAGACAGCTTATATCATAGGCTCAGGTCTTGCTGCTTTAGCGGCGGCTTTTTACCTTGTTCGTGATGGACAAATGAAGGGTGAAAACGTTCATATTCTTGAAAAGGAGCCTTTACCTGGGGGCGCATGTGATGGTTACCATTATGAAAATGTTGGCTATGTCATGCGTGGTGGACGTGAAATGGACAATCACTTTGAGTGTATGTGGGATTTGTATCGCTCTGTTCCTTCGATTGAGACCGAGGGGATTAGTGTGCTTGATGAGTATTATTGGCTTAATAAGAGAGATCCTAACTATTCATTGATGCGTGCAACAGTTAATCAAGGTGAAGATGCTCAAACTGAAGGTAAGTTTGGTTTAAGTGATAAAGGTGCAATGGAAATTATGCATCTATTTTTCACTCCAGATGAGAAACTGTATGATAAACGGATTGATGAGGTTTTTAGTAATGAAGTATTAGATTCTAATTTTTGGATGTATTGGCGCACTATGTTTGCTTTTCAAAATTGGCATAGTGCACTTGAAATGAAACTTTATATTAAACGGTTTATCCATCATGTTGGTGGTTTGCCAGACTTTCGGGCACTTCGTTTTACAAGATATAATCAGTATGAATCTATGGTTTTACCGCTCATTAAATATTTAGAATCCAATAATGTGCAGTTCCATTATGGTATCAAGGTTATTAACGTTGAATTTGATATTCAAAAGGATACGAAGATTGCAAAACGCGTAATTACTGTTTGTGATGGAAAAGAAAAAAATATTGATTTAGCGGAAGATGATTTGATTTTTATTACGAATGGAGGTTGTGTAGAAAATTCTACGATTGGAGATCAAGAGCATCCAGCTCCATTTAATAAGGAAACAACAGAAGGTGGGGGATGGGATATGTGGCGGAAAATTGCTGCACAAGATCCATCCTTCGGCAATCCTGAAAAGTTTTGTTATGCCCCGGAGAAGAGTAACTGGATGTCTGCAACTGTAACAACACTTGATGATCGTATACCTCCTTATGTGGAAAAAATATGTAAGCGCGATCCTTTTAGTGGAGGAGTAGTCACTGGCGGTATTGTTACAGCGAAAGATTCGAGCTGGCTTTTAAGCTGGACTTTTAATCGGCAGCCACAGTTTCGTGAACAAGCGAAGAATCAGCTTGTTGGTTGGATTTATGGTCTGTTTAGCGATAAAGAAGGAGATTTTGTAAAAAAGCCTATGCGTGAATGTACAGGGAAAGAAATTTGCATGGAATGGCTGTATCATATGGGAGTACCAGAAAGTGAAATTGAGGAGTTGGCTGAAAATAGCGCGAATACTGTGCCATGTATGATGCCGTATATTACAGCTTTCTTTATGCCGCGTGCAGCTGGAGATCGACCGGATGTTGTACCAAAGGGCAGTATTAATTTTGCATTCATTGGTCAATTTGCAGAGACTGTACGTGATACTATTTTTACAACAGAGTATTCTATTCGTACAGGTATGGAAGCGGTTTATACGCTTCTTAATATTGATCGTGGAGTTCCAGAAGTATGGGGGAGTACGTATGATATTCGAGATTTATTAGATGCTACAGTTAAGATTCGTGATGGTCAAAAAATTACGGATATGAAACTAAGTCTTACTCAAAAGGTTGCTCTAAAAGGTGTTCTGAAAAAACTTGAAGGAACTGACATTGAAAAACTGCTTAGAGAGTATCATTTAATTTAAAACTTATTTTATACAACAAAATTCATTCCAGGATAAATTTGTGTTCGGGTTGCGTCGTTCATTTAAAGGAATTTACAATAAAATTAGATGTTCAAGGCTTAAAGAGACATGATATAATGAAAGTCGCTGAAATAATGTACAGGAGAAGGGCACTTTTGAAGAAAGTTTTGATTATATCAGATACACATGGACTATTACGTGATGAAGTTAAAGCGAAACTGCCGACTGTAGATTTTGTAATTCATGCTGGTGATATTAATACGCCAATGGTTCTTCAATATTTAAATGAACATAGTGAACTATTTATTATTCGTGGGAACAATGATAAAGAATGGGCTTGCAATTTACCCAAAATCCTTGTAATAACCATTGAAGGGGTACGGATTCTACTTGTTCATAATAAAGAAGATATACCAAAAGAATTAACAAATATTGATGTGGTTATTTACGGTCATTCCCATAAATACGATGATAAAATAGTAGATGGAGTATTGTGGCTAAATCCAGGAAGTTGTGGAAAACATCGATTTGATTTACCAATTAGTATGTGTGAGATGTGGATTAGTGGGGGAGTTTACAAATATGAGAAGATCATTATAGAATAGATGAAGTTTAGTAAATAAATATAAATTAATAAGGGATAGACACAGATTGTGGTCTTAGATTTTAATTTAAGCAAGTGGATAACACGAGTGAAATAGCGTATACAATCATAGCAATGTCAAGGTATAATTTGAATATACTTATTGATATTGCTATGATTTTTATTTCTTTACAAATAAAAAATCGGGCGAGATTAAAGAAAGCTATCGCTTATAACTTTGGTGAAATAAAAGCCATGGTTATGGTGTTAATTTGCGATTTAATGTCAATTATGAGTCGAAATGAATTTGAAAATTTAGATGAGATTTATGATGAAATACAAAGTGTCGAGAGATGGGCAATATGGCGTAAATTTATTATCGTAATTGACAGAATTATGAAATGTTGTTATCTAAAGGTAAGATACCAACTAAGGTGAATATAGATTTGTGAGGCATTAGTAAAAGTGATATAATGACTTGATTAGATTATTTTGTAAATTAATATTTAGGATTGGTTTGAATAGTTTTAATATAAAAAAATGACTAAATAAATGCTCGCTAATTTTTAATATAAAGAGATTTAAGAGATTCTATTAGAAAATGGAGGCGGAGAATTTGCTATATCCATTACAATTACAAGGAATGATGAAAGATTATATTTGGGGAGGAACAAAGCTTAAAACTGATTTTCATAAGCGAACTGAGTTTGAAAAGGTGGCGGAAAGCTGGGAGCTGTCTTGTCATAAAGCTGGGCAAAGTGTTGTGCTCAATGGCGAATATGCAGGACTAAAACTTTCGGATTACATAGAAAAAGCGGGTAAAGCGGTATTAGGGAAAAATGCAGAAAAGTTTACTGACTTTCCTATCTTAATCAAGTTAATTGATGCTGCAGACAACTTATCTGTACAAGTGCATCCTGAGAATGAATATGCTTTACGAGTTGAAGGTGAATATGGGAAAACAGAGATGTGGTATATTGTTGACTGTGAGCCAGGTGCAACTTTGCTTTATGGTTTTAAAGAAAAGATTAGTAAAGAAGAGTTTAAAAAGAGGATTGAAAATAATACATTATTAGATGTATGCAACAGTGTACCGGTGAAAAAAGGCGATGTTTTCTTTATTGATGCGGGAACGCTCCATGCAATTGGCAAAGGTATCGTAATCGCTGAAATTCAGCAGAATTCTAATACGACATATCGTATTTATGACTATGGTCGGATTGGTTCTGATGGTAAGCCACGTCAATTACATATAGAAAAGGCATTGGATGTAACTCATTTAAATCAGCCAACAAAACCATGTACGGCGGAAGCCACGATGAGCTTTTTTGCTGATTTTTCAATGAAGTTACTTGCTCAATGTGAATATTTTAAAGTTTATTTATTTGATGTAAAAGAACAATGCAATCTTTATGCTGATGATTCTTCTTTTCAATCCATTCTTGTGCTAGATGGTGGAGTAGAATTGGTAAATAGGGATAAAACTATGAAAATAGGTAAAGGTGACAGTATTTTTATTCCGGCTAGTATGGGGGAATATAAAATTAACGGAAAAGGTAAATTTATTTTAAGTATGGTATAAAGTAATAAAATCAGAGTTGAAAAAACTATTCAGTTTTTCATCAGGTATATTTTAAAATAGGATGAATGCCATGGATAGATAAATGAGGATGAATTGTTAAGTTAATTCTTTACAGCTAAGAAGCATTTAGATTTTATGCAGATGTAGGCAAAGGAGGATTTCTGATGAGCAGCGAACGTTTTATGGCAATGGCGGCAGATGAATCACAAAAAAATCTTTTGACGAATGAGGGCGGCCCTTTTGGTGCTGTTATTGTTAAGAAAGATAAAGTCGTTGGATGTGGACACAATCAAGTGCTTCTAAAACATGATCCTACGTGTCATGCAGAAATGCAGGCAATAAGAAATGCGTGTGAAAATTTAAAGACGCATGATCTTAGCGACTGCACCATCTATACTTCTTGCTACCCTTGTCCAATGTGTCTGAGTGCAATTATATGGGCAAATATAAAGACCGCTTATTATGGGAATACCGCAAGTGATGCTGCTAATATTGGATTTAGAGATGATTTTATATATAATTTCATTGAAGATAAATGCAAGGATTCTACAACTTTGGAGTTGAAACAGTTAGCCCGAAGTGAAACAATTAAAGCTTTTGAATTATTTCAAAAAAAATCAGATAAAACAATATACTAACTTGTTTTATCTGATCTGAAATAACTTTATAAAATTTTGCTAAATATGAAAATGTATCATAGGCTTCCTATAAATTTGAAGGTATTACATTCGAATTTAAGGAGGCCTTCTTTTTGTAATTTAGATAATTCACTTGACATAGCGCTGCGATCTACCGATAAATAATCGGCTAATTCCTGACGATTAAAAGGAATCGTAAATGTGTGATGATTCGATATTTTTGCTTGGGCAGATAAATAAGAAATTAATTTTTCGCGTGTGGTACGTTGTGTGATGTGTTCAATTTTTTGTGTAAGTAAAATATTTTTATTTGCAATAATTTTTAGCATATTTTGAATGAGATATGAGTGAAAAAGGCAGGAAGATGAACAAGTGTTTATAATTCGCTTATAATCTATAAGCATGATTTCTGTTCTTTCATTCGTTACAATACTAACAGGTATTTTCTCTACTTGCGCGCAGGAAAATGTTTCAGCAAAAATATCACTTATGCCAATTTGGGAGATAATTCTTCGGTTTCCCCAGAAGTCTTCTTTAATGATATGAACGGAGCCTCTTAAAACGATACCTACGGTTGAAACGTTATCGCCGTCATTAAAAATAAAGGTGTTTTTGGGATATGTTTTTTCTTGAACAGATAAGCAATTTAACATTATTTCTAGGTCTTTCTCCGCTATGTTATAAAATAACGGAGATTTTTTTAATACATTAAATTTAATATTTTCCATAAAAATCTCCAAACTGTTGTAAAAACAACAGATTTATTTTTTTTAGCATAGTAAAATAACAGCATAAAGTCAAGTTAAGTCGATGATAGATTACGGATAATTCGTAAATAATATTTGGGAATTTCATGATGAAGGGAGAGAAAACTAGTTATGGTAATGAGAAAGATTATAAAAATTGATGAAGAAAAGTGTAATGGGTGTGGTATTTGCGCTGATGCATGCCATGAAGGTGCAATAGAAATAAAAAATGGTAAAGCAAATTTAATTCGTGATGAATATTGTGATGGTTTAGGTGATTGTTTACCTGCTTGTCCAACGAATGCGATTACTTTTGAGGTTCGGGAGGCAGATGAATATAATGAATCTATTGTAAAGGAGCGAATGGCAAAAAGAAAAATGAAGTCTACTTGTGCAAGTGGTAGTTGTCCCGGAAGTCAAGCGCAAAAGATTATGGTTAAGCATGAAAGAGAAGATGAGAATATGAATATTGGTAGTGAACTTATGCAATGGCCGCTTCAAATAAAACTTGTTCCAGTACATGCACCTTATTTTGATGGAGCACGATTACTTGTTGCCGCAGATTGCAGTGCATTTGCATATGGGGATTTTCATCGTAAGTTTATGCGAAATCATATTACTCTGATTGGTTGTCCAAAATTAGACAGTGTAGATTATAGCGAGAAATTAACTGAGATTATTCGAGAAAATGAAATAAAAAGTGTAACGGTTGTACGCATGGAAGTTCCGTGTTGTGGAGGTATTGAGAATGCTGTTAAACGGGCTTTGCAAGAAAGTGGGAAATTTATCCCGTGGCAAATCGTTACGATTTCTACAAAAGGTGAAATTTTAAATTAGGAGGAGTTAATTTTATGGAAAATATGTTTTGTTTTCAATGTGAGCAGACTGCGGGAAGTGTTGCCTGTAGAGGAAAGGCTGGGGTATGCGGTAAAAAAGAAAATACTGCGAATTTACAAGATGCATTGACCAGTGCGCTAATTAGCTTGGCCTGTGTTGCGAAAGAAAACGCAATCAATGTGACAGAACAGACACAGCGGATTATTTTAGAGGGATTATTTACTACAGTAACAAACGTTAGTTTTGATGATGCGGCGATAAGTAGACAAATTGAGATTACAAAAAATGAAACAGAAAAGCTAAACCGTAATAAGAATGATTATAAAGCATATGAAATGGAGAATATTTGGCGGGCAAATGAGGATATTCGTTCACTTAAGTCTTTGATTTTATTTGGATTAAGAGGTATGGCGGCATATGCTTATCATGCATTTTTGCTTGGATACAAAAATAAAGAAGTAAGTGATTTCTTTTATCAAGGGTTATATGCAATTAGTCAAGATTGGTCAATGGAAAAATTATTACCGGTTGTTATGGAAACGGGTAAAGCAAATTTGAAATGTATGGAGTTACTAGATAAGGCGAACACTGAAACTTATGGAAACCCAGTACCTACGACAGTTCCGTTGACTGTAGAAAAAGGTCCGTTTATTGTCGTAACGGGACATGATCTATATGATTTATATTTATTATTAGAGCAAACAAAGGATAAGGGGATTAATATTTATACGCATGGGGAAATGCTGCCTGCACATGCGTATCCAAAATTAAAAGCGTATCCTCATTTAAAAGGAAACTTTGGTACTGCGTGGCAAAATCAACAAAAAGAGTTTGACCATATTCCGGCGCCAGTTTTATTTACAACAAATTGCTTGATGCCAGTAAAAGATAGTTATCGTGATCGTGTATTTACAACGGAAGTAGTTGCATATCCAGAGATGGTGCATATCGATGATGAGCGCGATTATACTCCGGTCATTGAAAAAGCTTTGGAATTAGGAGGATATAAAGAAGATACCGTGTTTATTGGGATTAACGGAGGAAAAACGGTTACGACTGGCTTTGGGCATAACACGGTTTTATCTGCTGCGGATAAGGTGATTGATACAGTGAAAAAAGGTGATATTCGTCACTTCTTATTGGTTGGTGGATGCGATGGTGCGAAACCAGGACGCAATTACTATACTGACTTTGTAAAAAAATCGCCGCAAGATACAATTATTTTGACATTAGCATGTGGAAAGTTTAGATTTAATGACCTTGATTTAGGAACAGTTGCTGGCTTACCTCGCATTATGGATATGGGACAATGTAATGATGCATATAGTGCAATTCGCGTTGCTATTGCTTTAGCTGAGGCATTTAAGTGTGAGGTTAATGAATTACCATTAACTTTAGTGCTATCATGGTATGAACAAAAAGCAGTTTGTATTTTATTAACTTTATTATCATTAGGGATAAAGAATATTTATTTAGGGCCAACATTACCTGCCTTTGTATCGCCAAATGTATTGAATTATTTAGTGGAGAATTTTAATATTTCATCAATTAGTACGCCGGAGGAAGATTTGAAAAAAATCTTAGGATAGGTAAATAAAAAGACTCTCTTTGCAGTAGACGAAAGTATGGAAATCTGTTACTGTAAAGGGAGTATTTTTTATTTAAGGGGTTGTTTACAGATATGTATGCAGAAGTAAAATATATTTGTGCAATGATGATCTTTGGGACAGTCGGGATTTTTGTTAAAAACATATCCCTTTCGGCTGGGGAAATTGCTTTGTTTCGTGCTTTAATTGGTACGGGAGCGATATTGATATATCAATTTTTGTGGGGACGAAATATTTCTTTTTGTCAGATTAAATCAGATTTGCCATGGTTATTAGCATCGGGAATCGCTATGGGAGTGAATTGGATTTTTTTATTTGAGGCCTATCATTATACAAGTATTTCTTTAGCTACCTTGTGCTATTATTTTGCACCTGTTATTGTAATGATGATTTGTCCCATATTATTTAAAGAAAAGTTGGGTTTAAAACAAAGTATTTGCTTTATTATGGCGACTGTTGGGTTGGTATTAATTATTGGTGTTAGCCTGGGGGAAGCAAAGAATCACTTTTTAGGGATTCTTTTTGGATTAGGGGCGGCAATTTTCTATGCAACAGTAGTTTTATTAAATAAATATATAAAGAAAGTAATGGGGGTAGAGCGAACTCTATTGCAATTTGTTGCAGCAATTTTTGTATTATTGCCATATGTATGCTTTAGTAATGGTATTCATGTTAGGACTTTGGATGGTTGGGGAATTTTTAATTTGATTTTTTTAGGCGTAATTCATACAGGTTTTACCTATTGTTTGTATTTATCTTCAATAAAAATGTTGACAGGACAAAAAATTGCATTAATGAGTTATATAGATCCAATTTTTGCAATAATAATTTCCTCATTTCTTTTAAATGAAACGATGAGTTTTTTACAAATTATTGGTGGGGGATTAATTTTAGGGTTTACACTTTTAAGTGAGATTGATGTAAGCTCTTTGATAAGGCTTGATAAATATATTAGAGGTTCAAAAAAACTATAATTCTTTTGGAAAAGACAAAATAAAAATATAGATGATTTTTAATCTGATTATTTGTATCCTTGTAAAGATTATCACATATTGCTATACTAAAATGGTATGAAAATGATTTGGAGGTTGCTGCATGGATTTTAGAAGATATTTAAAAGATTATCCTGATAAAAATGGTAGATTTGGTGTATATGGTGGAGCATACTTACCTGATGAATTGACACCTGCTTTTGAAGAAATTGCAGATGCTTATCAGACAATTTGCCACTCATCTCAATTTATCAATGAATTAAGAAGAATTCGACGAGAATTCCAAGGTAGACCGACCCCTGTGTATCATTGTGAGAGATTATCTAAAAAAATTGGTAACTGTCAAATTTATTTAAAAAGAGAAGATTTAAATCATACTGGCGCCCACAAATTGAATCACTGTATGGGCGAAGGCTTGCTTGCTAAATTTATGGGAAAAAAACGGTTGATTGCTGAAACTGGAGCGGGTCAGCATGGGGTAGCGCTTGCAACGGCTGCTGCATTCTTTGGATTAGAATGTGAAATACATATGGGAGAAGTCGACATTGCAAAACAAGCACCAAATGTAACTCGAATGAAAATTCTTGGTGCGAATGTTGTCCCTGTATCGCATGGGTTGAAAACATTAAAAGAAGCAGTGGATTCTGCATTTGAATCTTATGCAAAAAATTATAAAGACTCTATTTATTGTATTGGCTCGGCTTTAGGACCTCATCCATTTCCATTGATGGTACGTGATTTTCAAGCAGTTATTGGCTATGAAGCAAAAGATCAGTTTAAAGAAATGACAGGATTACTTCCTGATGTAGTATGTGCTTGTGTTGGCGGGGGAAGCAATGCAGCGGGAATGTTTATTCCATTTTTAGAAGAACCTATAGATATTGTTGGGGTTGAACCTTTAGGAAAAAGTAGCAACTTAGGTGACCATGCTGCATCAATGTCGTATGGTGAACGCGGAATTATGCATGGATTTGAAAGCATTATGCTAAAAGATCATCAAGGAGAACCAGCCCCTGTATACTCAATTGCAAGTGGATTAGATTATCCATCCGTTGGACCAGAACATGCATTTTTACATGATTTGGGGAGAGTTAAATATGGTACAAGTTCAGATGAAGAAGCGATTGATGCTTTCTTTAAATTATCTCGGTATGAAGGTATCATTCCTGCTTTAGAAAGTTCGCACGCTGTTGCTTTTGCTATGAAAAAAGCAAAAGCAATAAAGCAGGGCTCCATTTTAGTTTGTTTAAGTGGTCGTGGCGATAAAGATATTGATTATGTAGTTGAGAAATATGGTTATGGAGAGCAATATAACGACTTTAAATAATAAAGCTCATATGCAAAATTTTTATAATAAATTATATACAGGAAATGAATTAGGAATATTGAATTAAATCAATGTTAAATAAATTAAAGAAAGAAGTGTGTTTTTTTTTGAAGATTTCGATTTTGTATTATAGCAAGGGTGGTAAAACAAAAATTATGGCAGAAGAGGTTGCATTAGGAATGAAACAAATCCAAAATATAGAGGTGCGACTTTTTGATTTAAGCTGTAATGAGATAGATGAGAAATTTTTATCAGAAAGCAAAGCTGTTGTTTTTGGAACGCCTACATATTATGCGAGCTCTTGCTGGCAGATAAAAAAATGGTTTGATGAATCTCACAAATATAATTTGGCAGGAAAATTAGGAGCTGCTTTTGCGACAGCTGATTATGCACAAGGCGGTGCAGATTGTGCTATTTCTTTTATTTTGCATCATTTGATGGTAAAAGGAATGCTCGTATATTCTGGTGGAAGTGCATATGGACAGCCATTCATTCATCTTGGCGCAGTCGCATTAAAAGAAAATTTTGAAGAAAGCAAACAGATGTTTCAGGTTTTTGGAGAAAGAATCGCGAAAAAAGCTGCTGAACTATTTAGTTAGAAGTTAATAGATACAAAAAAGGAGCGTTGCATATGCAATGCTCCTTTTTTTGCATATTGAAAAAGAAATGAGTCATAATAACGATAAGGTTCTATCTTAAAAAATTTTTATTTAAATTTTTTAAAAATGTGATAATTTATCATTAAAAAGGAGAAGTAAATGCAAAGTAAAATATGGTATAAATGGATTATTTTAATAGGGTGTTTTTTATTAATGGCTTTTCCTTTTAGTATAGTAAATTCCATTCAGCCATTATTTATGAGTTCGGTCGTAGAAAATTTAGGGTGTAGTATTAGTGCTTTTTCTTTAATTTTTACAATAAGCGCAGCTGTGATTGCAATTGCATCTCCGTTGATTGGATATCTCATAAAAAAAATAAATTTAAAAATTATTATGACAATAAGTGCTATTTTAGTAGGAAGTGGATTTTTAAGCTATGGTTTTGTAAAAAATATTACAGAGTTTTATACTATTGCAGTATTTATAGCAATTGGTATGGCGGGCTTAACGTCAATTCCAATTGCTACAGTTATTACAAACTGGTTTGGAGAATGGCGCGGAACAGCGATGGGAATTGCATTCGCAGGTGCAGGCATGGGAACTTTTTTTTGGATGCAAATTGTATCAGATAAAATCATAGAATTTGGGTATGAAAAAACATATCTTTTTCTTGGTTTAATTATATTGATGATTGCGGTTCCTGTCTCATTATTTATTATGAAACTTTCACCTCATTCAAGTGATAAGAATAATTTTATCAGAAGGGTTCTTGAAGATAATCCGAATATTAAAATTAACAATAAGTCAAGCTTATCTAATCTCTGGACAAATAAAACTTTTTGGCGGTTTACTATAGGGCTTTTATTTTTAGGTATTACAGTGTCTGGGGTTCAAATACATGTACAATCTTATTTGTCATCTTTAGGATATGGACTGGAGTATGGAGCAAATATTGGTTCAACATTAGCAATTTCAGCATTAGTGGGAAGTATCCTTGGTGGAGCTGTGTTTGATTCGATGAAAACGAAATATGCAATTTTATTTTTTAGTGGATTGAATTTTATTGCGATATGTTTATTGTTTTTTATGGAGCAATCAACTATTCCGTATGTTTTTGCAATTATTTTTGGTCTTAGTTTATGTATGCCTTCTTTGTGGCCGGCGTATGGAGTGGGAAAGTTATTTTCTAAAGAAAACTATGCTGCAATTCTAGGTATTGCACAGTTGTTTTTTACTGTAGGTGGGGGAATAGGACCTCTTTTTTCTGGTTTTATGGCAGATATAATAGGATATTCTTTCGCTTGGGGAATATATCTTATTTTTACTATCGGTTACATTTTTTTATTTATCTAATTTTTTAATAAATTACTTTTGAAAAAAATAAAAATGCAAAAAAACATAGGCCGATTTTATCATTTTGTGAAAAAAATTGTTTCTATTGAAGGTAGTTTAACTATTTTGTAGAATTTTAAATTGTATTAAGGATAGGTTTTGTTAGGAGCGGGATAAATGATTTCTTATAATTTTTATAATCCAACCAAATTAGTTTTTGGTGAAAATACGATTGAGAAAATAGGCGAAATGCTTTCTAATGTGGGGAGTAAGAAAGTTTTGATGATTGCTGGAAGTGGCTCAATTAAAAAAAATAATGTTTATGATATCACGATAAATTCTTTGCAGAAAAATGGAATTGAGTGGATGGAATGTTGGGGGGTAAGGGCCAATCCTTCTTTAGCCAAAGTTCGGGAAGCAATTGCGATTGCGAAAAAAGAAAAAGTTGATGCTGTATTAGCTGTTGGCGGTGGTAGTGTTATTGATACAACTAAAATTGTAGCAGCAGGAGTTTATGTAGACGATATTTGGAAAGTTTTTGAAAGAAAAGAAAAAATAAAAAAAGCTTTGCCGATTTTTACAATTTTAACATTATCAGCAACTGCATCGGAGATGAATTGTAGTGCAGTAATTAGTAATGATGAAGAAAACAAAAAATGGGGAACAGGAAGTCCCCTTTTATATCCGGTTGCTTCTATTATTCAACCTGATGTGCAGAATACATTGCCATGGAATCAAACTGTAAATGGGGCGCTTGATGCTATGGCGCATATTATGGAATATTACTTTATTGGCACGAATGAGGAAACGAGTATTGCTGTCAATGAAGCTTTATTAAAAACAATTATTAAGTCCGTAGAAGGTTTAAAAGTAGATGCTAAAGACACGATAAGTAGAGCGAATTTAGCTTGGGCAATTACTTTGGGCTTGAATGGAATCAGCGGTGCGGGGCTTAAAGGTGGAGACTGGGCATGTCATGATATGTCCCATAGTATTAGTTGTATGTATCCCCAGATTGCACATGGCGGGGCATTAGGGGTTATTTTTCCGGCATGGATGAAGTATGTTTGTGATAGTAACCCACAACAATTTAAACGTTTTGCCAAGAATGTTTTATTGACCGATGATATTGAAAGTGGAATATATGAATTAAAACAACTACTTAAATCTTGGAATGCAGCTACGTCATTGCGTGAGCTGGGAGTAAAAGAAGAAGATTTACGAAAATTAGCTGAAATGACAGTTTCTCGAGGAAACATTGGTAAATTAAGTGTTTTAAGATTAGCTGATGTGAGAAAAATCTTAGAATTTGCATTTTAATTTGTGAAGGGCAAATCCTATGTATAAAGATTAGTTACTATGGGAGGTGAGACGGTGAACGGTGTTTTTGATATTATAGGTCCAGTTATGATTGGTCCGTCTAGCTCTCATACCGCTGGTGCTGTGCGATTGGGAATAATGGCAAGGAAAATATTAGGGGAAGAGCCTGTAAAGGCAACGATTGGCTTTCATGGGTCTTTTTCGCAGACCTATAAAGGGCATGGAACGGATAAAGCGATTATTGCAGGTATTATGGGCTTTGAGACAGATGATGAAAGAATAAAGAAATCGTTACATATTGCCGACGAAATAGGATTGGAACATCAATTTAATCGAATTGATTTAGGAGATGTTCATCCCAATACTGCTGTTATTTATTTAATAGGAAAAGCTGGTAGGACAACTCGTGTTGTTGGATCATCTATCGGCGGTGGCAATATTTTAATTACTCAAATTGATGGATATGCAGTCGAGCTTACAGGACGATATCCTACGCTGATTAATATACATCATGATAAGCCAGGAATTATTACACAGGTAACAAAAGTTTTGTCCCAAAATAATATAAATATTGCATTTATGCGCGTGTCGCGACAAATTCGGGGAGAGGATGCGATGATGATTATTGAAGTAGATGAGCCAATTAATAAAGATGTTTTAAATAAAATACAAACTGTAGAAGGGGTTTATCATTGTTTTAGTATTCCTCCAATTTAATCGTGAAGAAGGAGTATGGGATGATTCAATTTAATTACATTCGTGATTTGGTTACATTAGCGAATGAAAAATCAATAACAATAGCAGATATTGTCTTAAAGTATGAAGCTAAGAAATCGCAGCTATCTGAAGAATTTTTAAGAAAGCAAATGAAGGAAAATTGGCAGGTGATGAAGGAGGCGGCTCATAAAGGGATTTTAAAGAATGAAAAGTCTGCAAGTGGGTTAGTTGGTGGTGATGCACGTAGTATAAACAATTATCTAAGTAAAGATAGTGAAAATTTTTCAGGAGCAACGGTACTTAAGACAGCCGCATATGCAGTTGCTATTTCTGAAGTTAATGCTGCTATGGGGAAGATTGTGGCTTGTCCAACTGCGGGATCCTGTGGTATTTTGCCAGCGGCTATTTTGGCAGCAGTAGAAAAATATCCTGTTAGTGAAGATAAAATTGTAGATGCTTTATTTACGGCAGCAGGGATTGGAATAATTATTGCGCGAAATGCGTCTATTGCAGGTGCGCAAGGAGGATGCCAAGCTGAATGTGGTTCAGCTGCTGGAATGTCAGCTGGTGCTCTTGTTTGTTTAGCGGGAGGAACGCCTGAGCAAATTGGTGATGCTGTTGCATTGGCAATAAAAAACTTATTAGGACTTGTTTGTGATCCTGTTGCAGGACTGGTAGAAGTTCCATGTGTTAAAAGAAATGGATTTGCAGCTGTTCATGCGATGTTAGCTGCAGATATGGCATTGGCTGGAGTAAAAAGTGTAATTCCAGTAGATGAAATAATTGAAGCTATGTATAAAATCGGTCTAGCTATACCTAAAAGTTTACGTGAAACTTCGGAGGCTGGGCTAGCGGATACTCCTACTGCACGAAAATTTGAAGGACAGATTCATAAAATTTAAAATGATTATTCTTTAATGAAAGTACGTAGGAGTTATTTGAGAGGAGAAAATTATGGGGAATATATTTAGTAATTTAGGGATTAAAAATAAAATTGTAATTTCTTTTATTGGGATTTTTGTATGTATGATGTTTGTTTTAGGATTAATTTTAGACGATGTGATTGCTAATAAAAGCAAAACAGATTTTATTGATGCAGCAAATCGAGAATTGAAACAGGTCGATAATGCAGTTGAAATCATGTTTTTAGATTTAAAGGAAAATCTTTATATGATTGGTAATAATGATGCATTAAAACAAGGGGGCAATATTACCGTTTATAAAAATATGAAGTCTACATCAGCAGATGGTATGATTCCAATGACTCCTCTAGAAAATGGAGGCTTTGAAGCTGATGTATATAATGTTTTTGATAATTTTGGTAAAAGTCATGATAGAATTGTTTCAGTAGTAAGTTATGGAACCATAGATGGTGGTTTTTTACAATGGCCAGCTGTACCTAGGAAAGAAGGATATGATTCTAGAAGTCGTGATTGGTATAAAAATAGTATGGAAAAGCCGAATGAAATCATCATAACTGATCCATTTATGACATCAAAGGGTGTGCCGACAATTGGAATTTTTATGGTCAAGAAGGATTTAAATGGCAACCCGCAAGGCGTTTTAGGATTAAATGTTGATTTGCCAATTGTGACGAAACTTATTTCTGATATTAAAATTGGCGAAACTGGCTATATTATCTTAACAGATAGAAATGGAATAATTATAGCTGATCCTGAAAATCCAGATTTGAACTTTAAGAATCTTAATGATACAGGAATTGATGGATTTAATGAGATCGCAAGTTTAACAGAAGGATCTAAAGAAGTTAAAATAGATGGTGTAACTAAATTAGTTGCCGCATACTCATCCGAGAAAACCGGCTATCGCTACATAACGGTTGTAGATAAATCTCAGCTTATGGCAGGAGTAAATGAAGTTCGCAAAATTTTATTCTTTGTATTGTTAGGTGCTATGATTCCAATTGTTTTAGCGGCATATTGGTTATCTAATCAAATTGTAAATCCATTAAAAAAATTAGAAAATGCAGCAGGCAATATTGCTGATGGTGATGTTAGAGCAGTCGATATTGATATTCATTCAAAAGATGAAATTGGAAATTTGGCAACTTCATTTACAACGATGAATAATCAACTGAGAGAATTAGTTGCACAAATTAATAAGAGTGCTGAGGAGGTATCGGTTGCATCATCTGAATTATCTACAGGGGCTGAGCAAACTGCAGATACAATTGTTCATGTGGCAGAAACAATTGGCACCGTTGCAGAGTCTTCAATTAAACAGACGGATACAATTAATCATATGGTAGATTTAGTTCGGGGGATGGCAGATGGAATTCGAGGGATTGCTGAGAATTCAGAGAATATGCAAGGTGTATCAAAAAAAGCTGGTCATGCGGCAGTAGATGGTGGTGCTGCAATTGAACGTGCGATAAATCAGATGGACAAAATAGAGAGTACTGTTGCGGAATCTTCTAAGGCGGTAGAAGTTTTGGGACAACGTTCTAAACAAATTGGTGATATTGTAGGTACGATTGCAAGTATTGCTGCACAAACTAATTTACTAGCATTAAATGCAGCTATAGAAGCTGCTAGGGCTGGTGAGCAAGGACGTGGATTTGCCGTTGTAGCAGATGAAGTAAGAAAGTTAGCTGAACAATCACAAGCTGCTACGTCGGAAATTGCTCAAATTATTGGTGAGATACAAACGGATACTGATAGAGCTGTGAATGCGATGAATGCAGGAACTCAAGAAGTTAGAGTAGGTAATGAGGTTGTTGGTGTAGCAGGTACTCAATTTAAGCAAATTGCTAACTTAATAGAACAAGTGGATGACTTAATAAAACAATTAGCTGCAGGGGCAGATTCTATTGCTCAAGATAGCACGACCGTTTTAAGTGCTGTCGAAGAGGTTGATAAATCTACAAAAAATATTGCTACAGATATTGATAGTATTTCAGCATCAACTGAAGAACAATCAGCTTCTATGGAACAAATTTCAGCATCTAGCCAAGGGTTAGCAAGAATGGCGGAATTATTGAAAAATGCAATAGGAAAATTTAAATATTAAAAATAGCAAGCCTTTAGGCTTGCTATTTTTAATATTCGTCGTATAAGGCAAAGCAATCTTTACCTTTTCGTTTAGCTTTATACAAGGCTGCATCTGCTTTATATAAAAGTTCATCATAATTAGATCCGTCATCTAGATTTATCGCAATTCCGGCACTGCCGGATATTTTATAGTTTGGATAATCTTTCAAATGAATCGTGTGGAAAAATTTGCAAATACCAGTAGCTTTTTTTAATAGTACTTCTTTTGATGCAACATTTTTTAATAAAACGACAAATTCGTCGCCGCCAATTCTGCCAATGATATCAGTAGAACGGAATAAAATGCGTAGATTATTTGAAACCATTTTTAAAACAATATCACCATTTAAATGTCCAAAAGTATCATTGATTGCTTTGAAGTTATCAATATCAATAATGATTAATGCATTATAAGAGCTTTCATCGCATTCATTTAAATACTGGTTAATGAGAGAGATCGTTGTATTATGATTGTAAAGTTGAGTTAAAGTATCTCGTTCAGCTAATTTTCGTAAATGATCAGTTTCTTGTTTGTGTGAATCAATATTTGCAATTTTTCCGATAATTAATTTAGGGGTTTTATCAAAGTTAAAAATCGTTACAGCTTGGAGTTTATACCAAGAATATCCTTGTCTCTTATTTAACCTTAATTCAGTAGTTCCAGAAGATGCACCATTTTTAAATGAATCATAAAAACCTAAAAAAGTTTCAATGTCTTCATCGTAAATTAACTGGTATTCAATAAAGTTTTTTCGGATATTTTTCATTGGCGGATTTAATCCGGTAACTTCTTCATATTTTTTAGAAAAACTAATAGATTTTGTTGCGAAATTATACTCAAATAAGATATCATCAGATAATTCAGCTAAAGTACGATAGCGTTCGCTCTCGAGTTCTAAAGTTCTTTGTAATTCCTTACTATGAGTGATGTCAATGAATACACATTGAAAAACAGGTGTAATAATTTCATCATCTACACGATTTCCATGTAATAATACCCATGATATATTTTTATCTTTATGAACTACACGGTATTCGATTTTTATAGGGTAATTTTTATGTGCGTTAGCACGTAGGTATGACAATACCCTGTCAATATCTCTAGGATGAATGATTTTTGCTAAAGCACGTTTACCTAAGGCTATATATTCATCTCGGGTATAGCCGATCAGCTCATAATAGCCATCATTAGCAAATAAAATCGATATATTACTTCCAATGAAGATTTTTGCAACACCGCCAGGGATACTATTTGTGAGCGTCTCTAATTCTTGTGTTGTTTGCTTCATTGGAGTGATATCAATAAATACACAATTTATCGTAGGAGGTGTTTGAATATCTTCTTGGTTATTTACGCATTGCCCATTTAATAATATCCAAAAAATTGTACCATCTTTATTCCTAATACGAAATTCGCATGAAATTAATTCGGTAGATTTTAATTGTTCTATAATAGAATTAAAAGTGGTTATAGCATCTGGTGGATAAATGATAGGATAAAAGGCATTTTTAAATTTTATATGAATTTCATCTCTTGTGTAATTTAACATAGAATAATAAGAATCGTTTGCATATTTAATTGTAAGGTTTTCATCGCAAGATAGAACAATAACAACTCCATTAATGTTATTAGTAGTAGCTTCAAGGGTATTTTTACTTTTTTGTAATTCATTAAAACTATGCTTTAAATATAAAATTGTAGCTAAAATAACAATTAATAAAAGAAGAAGAACTTTTATGCACAAAGCTAATGCGTTCGTAGAAATTTCCCTATGTTGTTTTGCAATTGTTTCAGCTGGTATGATGTTAAAAAGATACCAATCATTTAATCCAATAGGCTGAAAATTGGCATAATACTCCTGATTGTTTAAAATATAGTGAATTGTATTTTTTTTATTATCTGCTAAGTTATCTATTATATGAGACAATGTTTCGTCGTCTTGAAAATTAGCATTTTCTAATATTTTTAGCCAGTTACTTTGATTTTGGGTATTTTGAGTGGACGCGATTATGTTCCCTGACCGGCTAATAATAATTGATAAACTTGTGTTGTCAAATGTGTTTGCTTTTAATAAATCAGAAAAATATTCGGACTGATAGGTGGCGCGCAAGACCCCTATAGTTGTGTTGTCTTTATGAATAGGAACAGCAAAAACAATAATAGATTTTTCATCTACGCTTGATTGTAAAACATCAGAAATACTATTATTGCCCGCTAAGGCTTGTTTGAAATATTCTCGTGAAACATTATTTTGTGTTTTGCCATCAGTTGTATAACTTGTACCATCGGATGTCATTATGGCCATTCGTAATAAAAAATGGTTATCTATTTGATTGCTTAAATATAATAGAGCCTCGTTGCTTGTAATATCGTCATAATGTAAGCTAAGAGTATCTGCTTGTATTTTTAGCTTAGCAAAAGTATCAATATAATTTTTATCTAGAGAATATAAGGTTTGTTGCGTATTATAGGATAATTTTTCTTGGGTTGATTCTTTAAGGTTTTTATCTAATGAAATTTGAAATTGGCTAAAGAATAATGTGCAAATTAAAATTAAAAGAGAAAATATTAGAATTAACTTTAAAGAAAATGTAAGCTTTTTATTCAAATAGAACACGCTCCATAAATGAGATAAATAAACTGTTTTTAAGAAATTAATTCTATTTATATCATATAAATTCCATTTTATTTCAGTATTTGATAACATATTAGCATAGTTTGGTAAAAAAAAATACAATATTAACCTAAAATATTAAAATTTATAAAAATAAAATGGAGTTGAATTTTCAACTCCATTTTATTTTTATAAATGTTCTTTTATATATTGCCGATTACATTCTAATCGTTTATCATGTGGAGCATATTTTATTGCTTGATTAACATAGTCGTAAGCTTTTTCATATAGTCCTATATTAGTGCATGCTAAAGAGGCTAAATCGTAAGGAGTAAAACCCCACGCACGTGGTTCGTTAATATAAGTCATAGGACGCGTTGTTATGCCAAGTGCTTTTTCGGCTGCAAATAGAACACCATACCAATTTTCTTGATGATAATATAGCATTGCTAAATCAATATATGGTTCTCTTAAATGAGGAGCTTCTGCCATTGCTCGAAGTAACCATTTTTCACATTCAACGTGGTTTTGGAGATTGTAATATGCATTTGCAATAAATCGCATAGAGGCACAACGTTCATCAATCCAGGTGGATTTGGGTAAATTAAGATGTTTTTTTAATGTATCAATGCATTGATTCCATTTTCCATAATACATATATTCTCTACCAAGATAGTGCATGTTTCTATCATTTGTAGGATCTTCTTCAATGGATAATTCTAATAAAGGAAGGTATTGTGATCTTGGCTTGGTATGATCTGGAAAATGATTTAATTGTATACCATATAAAATAGTAGTAAGATAGGATTCTTCTTTTTTTGGAGAAAGTATTTCATGAACTGGATTTACCCATTTAAAATCATGACGGGAGTGAATTTTATCAACCCAAAATACTGTTCCCTCAGAGCCATCATCGTTAAAACTCCATGTATATCTATATTGACCTCTTTTAGTTTCTGAAGTCCATTGTGATTCTAATTTTTTACGCCAGCCCGATTCAAGAACTTCATCTAAATCAGTGCAAACACAAATATCTACTTCTGATGGGATTAAATCTAAGGATTTATTTCTAGCTACATCAAAGCGCCAAGGGGAAATTATTTCTGTTTTGACGATAGCACCGTATTCTTTAAGAATTTTAGCTGTATTATCAGTGGATCCTGTATCAAGCACAACGACAAAATCGGCTTCATTCATTGAATCCATCCAACGTTTAACAAATTTTTCTTCGTTTTTAGCAATGGCATATACGCAGATTTTCATGAAAACACTCCATTCTATAAATGATTATCAATAGATTCGCTTAAAGAAATCATCTTTATAGATGCATCGACGACATCTACAGAGGCATTATCATGCGAATTTAAAACTAAGGATAAAACATCGTGGTGTGAATGTATGCTGATTAATGCAGATCCAACTAAGGTTATAAACTCACATCTAGCTACAGCTCCAGAAACTCTAAAGTTGCTACCGGAAACTTTAGTATCGTTTAAAAGCAAATATCCTTCTAAGTCATATGGTCCACGATCCACTTTCACAATTATGTTCCAACAAACTTTATATAGCTTATTAGAAGGAAGTGATATTTCTCTAAAATTGCTAGAGGAGGATACTGTTGGACCATTTGACGTAATAACACGCAATGGTAAAGCTCCTTTAGTTGTTTTAAAGCAACAACATCGTAAAGCAAAATCTCCGTAAATTGTATTGTATATACAACACGGACCAGTAGGTCCAGTTCTGCCGGTAGCACCAGTAGCACCAGTAGGTCCAGTTCTGCCGGTAGCACCAGTAGCACCAGTAGGTCCAGTTCTGCCGGTAGCACCAGTAGCACCAGTAGCACCAGTAGGTCCAGTTCTGCCGGTAGCACCAGTAGCACCAGTAGCACCAGTAGGTCCAGTTCTGCCGGTAGCACCAGTAGCACCAGTAGCACCAGTAGCGCCGGTAGCACCAGTTGCACCAGTAGCGCCAGTAGCACCACTTGCGCCAGTAGCACCACTTGCACCAGTAGCACCAGTTGCGCCAGTAGCACCACTTGCGCCAGTAGCACCAGTTGCGCCAGTAGCACCAGTTGCGCCAGTAGCACCAGTAGCGCCAGTAGCACCAGTAGCGCCAGTAGCACCAGTAGCACCAGTTGCGCCGGTAGCACCAGTAGCACCAGTAGCACCAGTAGCACCAGTAGCGCCGGTAGCACCAGTTGCACCAGTAGCGCCAGTAGCACCACTTGCGCCAGTAGCACCACTTGCACCAGTAGCGCCAGTAGCACCAGTAGCACCAGTTGCGCCAGTTGCGCCGGTAGCGCCGCAAATTGAATTTAAGAATACATTTGCATCTGTACTAAAAACTGATTCGGTAGTAATTGTTCCTTGGTCATTAAAGGTAAAGGTCATTTTCCCATTATTTCCTAATATACAAAGATTATTAGGAATGGATATTAAAGTAACTTCAAACTCAATTGGAATTGTTACATGTGGATTTACAGCGCCAAAATTTATTCCTGTAGGTAATTTCGTTATATCATAACTGTCTCCGTCAATAGTTAAACTATTAGGGACTGCCTGAAAATAGGTTGCTAATGTGTCTGAAAAAGTTACATCAGTTAGTCGAACATCACTTTCGTTGTGAAAATATAATTTATACGTTAAGGTATCATTTAATTTTACAACACTCGGGGATACAAATTTTTCAAATTCAATATTAGGTGGCTTACTAGCTCTAAATAGGTCTTGTTGAACTTTTTTTGAATCTTTCATAAAATCTCTCCTCCTAAAAATTTCATATACATTATTAGGTTATGAATTTTATTTATTTTATGGAACATAAACTAAATAAAAAAAGCACTCATGATAAATAGAGTGCTTCTCTTTGAAAAGAGAGAAGAGTGTGTATGAGATTTACTAGGGGTATAATCATATAATAAAAAGAGTTATATGACAAAATTGTGACAAATTTAGCTTGAAGCTAAGAACTGTAAAGTAAAACTAGATGAAGAAACTATTATATATGTTAAAAGGCTATACAATTAACCATAGGAAAAAATAAAGCTGAGAGAGTTTTTGGGGAAAGAGAGCAAATGTTTAATATTAATTACATTATCAGGTTATTGTTGTCAGAGAAGCAGCTGTGTATTTGTCATACTGAAGTGTAAAATAATTGAATATAAATAGTTAAAAGATTAAGCAAAAATACGAGGATAAAAAAATTCTCGTATTTTTTCATAAAAGATATTGACAAAAAAGAATGAAGCGTGTAATATAATACAAGTCGCTAACGAGCGGCACGGGAAGTAAACTTTATCAATCATCTTAAAAAAAGATGTTGACAAAGCAAATCGCTTCTGATAATATAAATGAGCTGGTTACGCCAGCAATCAAGTGTTCCTTGAAAACTAAACAATGTAGATATTAAGTAATGTATTACTTGATTCAATTATGCCAGATGTGCGGGTT